>JAAYUG010000092.1 GCA_012517825.1 Bacteroidales bacterium
AAAAAATAGGTTTTCATGTCCTTTACACTTTTAAACGATCGTTCAGCAATGAGAACCCACCGGCGTTCATCCCCTGTATCTTTTCTGAAATTCGTACTCCAGCTGGAATCCAAAGGCTGAATTATTTTTTGTGTGATAACTTCCGATGAATCTCCTGCAATGACAACAGTTCTGTCAATTGATCCATCGGAGTTTACACGGGTGGTAAAGTCATATTCAAGACACCCCTGAAAAAAAATCAGGAAAATAACTGCAACTGGCAAATGTTTTTTCATCATAACATAATTTTAATTTTCTAAGGTATAATGGAACCCGCATGTTCATCATTTTGTTACCGCTGTATTTGTGTTTGTGAAACATGTGGGTTTCATAACTTCTGTTTTACTGAATAAGTCGTATCATCTTGCCCTTGCTATAGGATTGCATGATAATTCCGCGTAACTTGTCCGGAGCTTGATATTTCAGAAATGCAGGCCAGCTTGACTCCCGAAAAAGAGTATTCCTTTTAATTTCGCGCAGTATTCTCCGGCATTCCGGACTGAGCTTCTGTACAATAATTCTTGCTTCTCCATCCTGAAGTACCGGAAGACAGGTAAGTGCTTTTGATAAATCAATGGCCGAAGGTGGCTCATAAACCCTGCTTGAAACAACCAGATGCTTTTCAAGCCGCGTAAGCTTGTGTACCATCATGATATTCTGGTACAAAAACAACAGTACAAGAAATACTACCACTGATGCCACAAGGTACTGTATTTGAGGTGAGAATAACAAATAGACCGCTTTGTGTTCCCTTTCCTTTTTTTCTGACCGGACGGTTTTTGCAAAAATCGCTCCCCTCAATGCATCTGTATTCAGCTCCAGGTTTTCTGAAGATATGCATCTCACTGCTTCATCATATTTCATTAACCCTTCAGAAATTTCCCTGCAGGAGGAACATAATTTCAGATGCTCATGCAGCAACTCCTGTTCTTTTTCAGTAAGTTCACCACTCCTGTAAAGATAAACCAGTTCCTCACTGCACTCTGAAACAATTTTATTGCCTTGCTTTTTCATGAAACCTATGAATTTTCTTCAATTCATTCTATTCTTTTTGAAACAATATCCTTTATTCCTGTAATGCACCTAAATCTTACCAAACAAGAAAACCTCAGCTACTAAACATGGAACATTGCATCTCCCTTTTATTGCTTCCTCATTCTTTCCCTGATAAATTTCCTGGCCAGGTATAAATGCTGTTTGATGATGTTCATCGGCATACCGGTCAGAATGGCAATTTCTTCCATTTCATAGTTTTCCAAATCGCGCAGCACAAATACAACTTTCTGTTTCGGAGGAAGCAGAGCAGAAAGACTTTTAACATAGTCAGCCAACTGCTGGTTTTCCAGTACCTGATCAGGAGTACTTTCTCTCGCAATTGTGGTTTTCACTGTACCAGGGTTTTCTGTGGTGTCAAAGAACAGATTTTTTTGGTGTCTCAACCTGTCAATGCAACGGTTGACAAGTATTTTCATCATCCAGCTCTTAAAATTCCTCTTCTGATCATATTTTCCCCATAACCTCCAGATGGTAAGAAACACATCCTGTACGGCATCTTCTGCTTCTTCACGACTCCCGAGGATTCTGTATGCCAGCCTGAAAGCCTGCTGATGATATGCTTCAAATGCCTCGGTAAACGTCATTTCTGTCCGGTGTTACCTATAATACGCTCGAAACCTGAAAAAGTAAAACTAATTCAAATTCCCTTTCACAATTCTTTGGATATAAATCCATTGCGCCTGTTTTTCAATAATATAAGAAATTTCAGGTCGCCATAGCCCTTCACTTGCAAGTGGGTCAGGCATTTCCGGGTAATTCCACCGGCAGGCAAACTGCAAGCAAAGGCAACGCTCAGAATTGCAAAAAAATAAGAGCCGGCAGGCACCCCCGGCACTAACCGACTCTTTATTCAATTCCTGTTTTTCCTCTGTTTTTATTCTTCCAGTCTCGCCTTTAACGCATTCACCAACTGCTTCAGTTGTTCAAGTTCTTCCTTCATTTCCCTGTTCTGCCGGATCAGCTCCTGAATTCCGGCCAGCGAAATTCCCGCCGGATCAATTGTGGAAATTGATTTGTCATCATTCCCCACGCCAAAGATTGCATGGAAATCCTGAGCCACCGGTCCAATATGTTTTACCGAAGGATTTTCTGCTATGTAATTCCATTGAAAAATCGGTAACTTTTCAATTCTCAGCAATATATCCGAACCGCTAACCGGAACAAAATTATCTTTCAGGTTTCTATCGGAAGATTGCGAAATTGTTCCGGTAACATATACATTTCCATTGAAATAACCTGCATACCCGCTACCGGTTGGTGCATAACCATATACCCCGTAATTTGTGCTTGCTCCACTGGCTGAGCCAACCACACCATAATGTGTCGTGCCTCCACTTCCGCTTACTTGACTGTAAAGACCATATGTAAGTCCGTCATTACTTGTATTATTTATTTTTAAGGAGTAAGTTACAGCATCCGTATTTATCGTTACAGTACCGTTTTTACTGACAACAAATGCATTATGCGGATTGCTGAAGGATGTTCCGTTTCCAATGACAAACAACGGATCTGTCTCTACCCAATTGAGTGAATCACCATTAATATTATTATAACGCCCTATGACAAAGGAATTGAATGCTTTGGCAATGGTACGGTATCCCATGGCTGTTGCGTAATTGCCACGTGCCTCTACTGAAGCTCCAATGGCCATTGAATAATAACCACTTGCTATGGTGGGATTATTGACCGTTACCGGAGGATTTGGAGGAAATAAAAATTTCATATAATATCCACTTCCAATAGCGGTGCTATAGTCTCCCACAGCTTGTGTTCTGTAACCAAAAGCATTGGAACGATACCCTGAAGCACTGCCTCCGATGCTCAAAGCATAAGGCCCTGATGCTATTCCGTTTAATGCCATGCTTTGTTTTTCGGAAGCCGATGCATAACTGCCCAGAGCAATGGAATACAATCCGCTGGCCGAAGCCACTGATCCAATGGCCATTGAACCATCAGCTGTTGCCTGTGAACTTAGTCCGATAGCATAGGAGTAATTTCCGCTGGCCTTTGTTGGTGTCCCGGTTACTGCTCCCGAAGTGTCAATACCCGTAGAACCCAGAGCAAAACTTTTGTCGCCTGAAGCAAGGGCTCCGGAACCAAAAGCAAATCCATCTTCACCGGAAGCCTGCGCACTCTTGCCAAACGCATAGGAGGATAACCCCAGAGCTTTCGACTGCCAGCCAATCGCCATCGAATAATTCTTTTTGGCTATGCTTTTGTAACCAAATGCCTGCGACCAGTTTCCGATGGCCTTCGATTCATATCCAAAAGATACCGAATTGGTTCCAACACTGTCGGGCGATTCCACCAATACACGGCCTGCCAGAAATGCCTCCTTTTGCGGATACCACAAAACCCTTGCTTCCGAAGGGTTTACAATCTGGGCAGCGTCCTTCGGATTGATGTTGAAAAAATCTTTGGTTTTCCCTATGGTGGAAATTTTGCCTACGGAAAAACCTCCGCTTGTGTTCAAACGGGTTTCAGGTATATTTATCTTCATATCCGGACTCGTAATGCGCAAACTGTCCAGAGTAATCCGGAATATTTCCTTGGTAAACGACTTTTCCGGAGTTCTTCCTCCAACGGCAAATCCCCCTCGTCCGCCTTTGCTCTCTTCATTAATGTAAAACCTTATACTGTCAGGTGTCACAATCATCAGCGTATCAAAACCCTTGGAACCCGTCCTTCCCCCGACAGCGAAGCCGCCACGGCCGCCCTTTACTCCACCTTCCGATACATACATTCTTACCGCACCTTCATAAACGGCAAACACCGTATTTCCGTTGCGGTCCTTAACTTCAAACAAGGCAGTATCAGACGGCAGATCCGCCCGGCCCTTGATCTCAAACTTTGCCGATGTATTTGTCTTTTCAGCATACATGGCAAATGGCACAGGCAGAAGTTGCGTGGTGCCTGCATCAGCCCAGCTGCCATTGTTCGCAATATCCAATTCGGTTTTCATATAAAAAGGTCCGGCACTCCAGTCAATCTCCCCGAAATTCCCTTTAAGTACCGTACCCTTGCCAATCTCTGCATTTACGATGCCCATGGCATTCGAAACCAGAACATGCGACTCCGAATAGAGCACAGTTCCTGTTTCGCTCCCTGCCAAAATGCTGATTCTCATTCCTACAGTTTTTTCCCTAAGGGGATAACCATCACTCCCCCTAACCACTGCCTGATAACGGAATGACTGAGGTAACTGCGCCGGCAATAATCCTGCCAGCAGAAAAAACATCACCAGAAGAAAATGCTTTTTCATAGGATAAAGGTTTTTACTGGTTTCTCAAATATGAAGTGTACTGGATTTCGAAAACCTGATAACGAGTTGTCTGATTAATCCTTGATAGATACGCAAAATCACGTATAAAGTTACTGTTTTTCTTGAAATTAGATAGTTGAATTGTATCCCTTTTTATTAAAAAAAATAATTATACCAACAAATTTTACCTTTCTGTCTGCCAAAATTTTTCTTCTGTCAAACTTTTCATAAATGTATTACTAAATGCCATTCAGTCTTCCCTCAACTAATACACAACACTGTTCCCTTCTCCCTGATTGAGACTATTGCCTTATATATCCGGAAAAGATACCGATTACAAATAGCTGAATGCGTAAAACCAAACCATTAGAACTATCTGCCTATTCCGTCAGTTTTACAATTGTCTCTTTGGTTATAAACTGAAGCGGATCATTCCGGCGGACAAAAAGCTCAGCCAGGTCAGACTTGTGTTGCTGAAGGTTAAGGATTTTTTCCTCAATCGTATCACGGGTGATAAATTTGTATGCCATAACCTTTTTTTCCTGCCCGATTCTGTGTGCACGGGCTATGGCCTGATTTTCAACAGCAGGGTTCCACCAGGGATCCAGAATAAAAACATAATCGGCTGCTGTCAGATTAATTCCCACACCCCCTGCCTTCATGGTCATAAGAAATATCGGCGTCTCCCCGTCCTCCTGAAACTTCTTCACTATGGTCATTCTGTCTGCTGAATGCGTCTGTCCCGTCAGCATAACATACTTCCAGCCCTCCTTTTCAAAGGCTCTGGCAAAAACATTCAGATGCCGTACAAAAGAAGAAAAAACCAGTACCTTGTGCCCCTCCGCTATGATATTCTCCACACTGCGCATCACTTCCTCAAATTTTCCCGATGAACTTTCCGGTGACCATGGCAAAAGCACTGGATGATTGGCCAGCAAACGAAGTTCCATCAAACCCTTAAGAATGATAAAACGCGACTTTTCAATCCCGCTTTTCGTAATACTTTCGATCAGAACATTCCGGATCTCTGACTTTCTGGTCTCGTAAATCTGCCTCTGATCATCATCCATCTCGCAGTAATAAACCTGCTCTGTGAGTGAAGGCAGGTCCTGTGCCACCATTTCCTTGGTGCGCCTTAAAATGAAAGGAGCTATAATCTTCTTTAGCTTTTCTTCTTTCTCCGGATCCCGGTTCTTCTCAATAGGCACCAGAAACTCATTTCTGAAATAGGCAAGATTCCCGAGAATTCCTTCATTAAGAAAAGTCATCTGCGCCCATAAATCGGTAAGGGAATTTTCGATCGGAGTACCGGTAAGAACCAGCTTGTACCGGGAGTGCAACTGCCTCACCGCCCTGAAAATCTTTGAAAAAGGATTCTTAATCGCCTGGCTTTCATCCAGAATAATATACCTGAATTCGCATTTCTTCAGGAGTTCAAGATCATTTCTTACAATTCCGTAAGTTGTCAGAATGATGTCGTACCGGTAAAAATCGTCCGGGCTGGTTATTCGTCCCACGCCAATATGCTTATATACGTTGAGACGCGGGGCAAATTTCCTTATTTCATTTTCCCAGTTCCAGATAAGTGACAAAGGCATTACGATAAGCGAAGTAATAGCCTCTACCTCACCCGCATTGTTCTGGCTTCCGAACAGATCCAGCTGCTGCCCCGGTCCTCCGGTCTTTTCAATGTGCAATACACTCTTTTTCCCTTTGCTGTCGGCCAGTATAGCCAGAGCCTGTAATGTTTTCCCAAGGCCCATATCATCTGCCAGACAACCCCCTAATCCCAGTTCCTGCAAAACATTCAGCCATTGGAAACCGGCCAGCTGATAAGGTCTCAGCTGTGCTTCTATGCCTTTTGGTATGCGAACCTCATTAAGGGATAAGCTCTTTAGCCCTTCCTTCATCCTTTCTGCAACAGGTATCTTTTCACCTGTTATGCTCTCGTCCAGCAAATGGAGATGGCATTTTCGCACCCTGAATGAATCAGTTCCCGGATTGCCTAATTGAACAAGATCCCGGTATTTTGAAAACCATTCCTTTGGCAGAACTGCAATTGTTCCGTCAGGCAGAAGAAATTCCCTGTTCCCGCTCAGTATATTTTGCCTTAACTTTATGAACGGTATGGAAATATCTCCAAAATGAACCATGATCTTCAAATCAAACCAGTCGGATTTGATGAGCATTGACTGGGATATCCGTATGGTGCCGGTAAAATACTGGTAGTTTCCCTTCTGCCGGATGATGATGCCTTTTTCATTCAGCTCTGCCGTATTCAGGTTAATCCATTCGATCAGTTCCGATACCTGAAAACTCTCTTCAGCCAATACGCTGGCTTCTACCCGGAAATATCCTCCCAGATGCTTGGTAAGCCCTTTCGCTTTCAGCCATCCGGCCACCTCATCTTCTTTTGCCTGGTTCCTGATAACACGCAAATAATGGTATCCGTGTTCGTCCTTCAAAAGTCTTACCATCGTATGGGCGGTTTCCCCGCAGAATACTTCCGCTGATGCGTAACCAAACGAAAGGGCAAGGCCCGGAAACCCGTCAGGCAACTGTTCCAGGGTCAGAAAAACCTGCTGAAAATCTGTAATATCATCAATCGTAAACCCTTTGGCAATTACTTTGAAATTCCTTACAGCATTCAGTACAAAGGTTTCAAAGTATTTACTTTCAGCCGCAGCAGAAATATGAATGAAATCCTTCGTAAAGAAGGGCAGAAGCTTGTTCCCGTCAACCCGCTCATCCACGGTCATCACACTGTCATCACACACTATCCAGCAGGGCTTTGTGCTGATGATTCTCCATGGTTTTCCCGTAATCGGAATTTCTTTTCCGCCTGATGTCACCGCAAGCCTGTATTCTATTCCATCATCGGTTTTACTGAAATGGAAAATCACTTCAGCCGGTACAGGATTAATTTTTAACGGATGCTCATTCACCGGCTCCCGTCTTTTTCCCTTTCGGTAAACAACCATATTCCAACCTGCCATGATCTGAAGCACCCTGGCTATGCGGCGGTCAATATAGGGTCGTATATGCTCCTGAAAAACTTCTTCAGGCATTGAATTGTAAAACTCGGAAGGTTTGTTAAACCGCTTTCCGAATCGTTTCAGAATTTCTTCATCTGAATACTGGTCAATGATGCTCAGTATTTGCCGTTCTCCTTCAGTTAACGTACCTATGTAATCCTTCGCGGTAAAACTGCTGACCCGGCGGCTCGAAAGACTAAACTGCCGGAACCTGGTTATTTCTACAACAAAACCCTCAATCAGCATGCCCAGCGCCTCATGCTCGGTAATGGCAAAAATCAGCTTCCGCTCAACGGGAGACGTTCTATTCTCTTCCTTTTCTCTCAGACTCATTTTCAGAAAACACAAAATATCAAAGGTAATAACTCTTTTTTTTCTGTAAACCTCCGGCACGAAAAATGACCTTTCTACCGGTAAAATCAGCTTTGTTACCGAAAAACAGACGGCGATCAGTTAAATGATGGTTTTTTTTGCCACGGGTTTATAAACAAAAAATGTGAAAAATTGTTAAACTTCGGAAACTTTAAATGTAAAAAAAGTTTTCTGCGTTTAAAAAGTTTTTACCTTTGCGGCATGAGCGAAGAATATCTATCCATCCTGGAACGAACCAGTTGCCTGTACAAAAAATACGGCATCAAAAGCGTCACAATGGACGACGTGTCGCGCGAACTTGGCATTTCCAAAAAAACTCTCTATCAGTATTTTGCTGACAAGGAAGAATTGGTTACCAAAATAATCGATCATGAAATTGAACTCCGTAACAGGGAATTCGATAAGGTCTTTGCCAGCAATTTAAATGCCATTGACGAGCTTTTTGAAGTTAACCGGCTGATGATGAACATGCTCAAAGAATACAGCCCGGCTACCGAATACGATCTGAAAAAGTACTATCCTGCTCTTTTTGAGCGCATTCATCAGATCAAAAGCCGCCGTATGTATGAACTCGTCCTCCAAAACATGAAAAAAGGAAAAGAGCAGGGGATCTACCGCCAGGAGATGAACGAAGAAGTTATTGCGAAAATGCACGTAACCCGAATAATGAACATGCCTGAAAATTCCATGTTTTCGCGGGAAGAGCTTTTTTCACCCTCAGTAATCATGGAAGCATTTGTCTATCATATCCGGGGAATTGCCAATCAGAAAGGATTGGAAATCCTCGAACAAAATCTGAAAAAACTGAACGAAAGCAATAAACAACAAATAATATGAAGTGCATGAAAATTTGGTTATTGATTCTTTTTACCTTGATGCCATGGCTTGCTGAAGCTCAGGATACGATTTCCGCATCCGATGGCAAAGCCATGAAATTCTCTCTGAAAGAAGCACAGGACTATGCATTGCAAAATAGTCCTGCAGTGAAGAGTGCTTCCATTGACCTGGAATCGGCAAGGAAAAAAATCTGGGAAACCACAGCCATTGGGCTTCCCCAGGTTACCGCAACCGGAAATTATCAATACATATTCAAGGTTCCGGAATTTTCATTTGGCGGATTTTACGATTATCGCCTCCTCCCCGATGGTACTCCGATCACAAAGGGCGATCTTCTGAGCACCTATCA
This sequence comes from Bacteroidales bacterium, assembly GCA_012517825.1. Classification (NCBI taxonomy): domain Bacteria; kingdom Pseudomonadati; phylum Bacteroidota; class Bacteroidia; order Bacteroidales; species Bacteroidales bacterium. Next base: position 8,951 of record JAAYUG010000092.1, read on the forward strand.
GCCTGGACAGCCTGTAAAACTGGGCGTTCAACAGAATTTTACCTGGAACATAACTGTGAACCAGTTGATTTTCAGCGGAGAATATATTGTAGGACTTCAGGCTTCGCGTACCTTCAAGGAACTCTCCGAACGCAACCTTCTGAAAACAAAAAACGAAACCAAAGAGGCTGTCGCCAAAGCCTATTATATGATACTGACCGGTGAGGAAAACCTTTCCATCCTCCGTCAAAGCCTTCAGCTGATCGATAAAACCCTCAATGATGTTACAGCTATGTTTAAACAGGGCTTTGTGGAGGAAACCGACGTGGACCAGATAAAAATCAATAAACTGAACCTCGAAAATCTGGTCAATTCAGTGACGGAACAGGTTCAGATAGCTTACAGGCTTCTTAAGTTCCAGATGGGCCTTGATGTCAATCAACCCATTGAACTGACCGACAAACTGGATGAGCTGATCGCACAGGGGAACTTCAAACTCTGGTCGCAGGATGAATTCGACGTACAGAAAAACATCGACATGAAAATCATGCAGACCAATGAGGCTCTTTCGATGCTAAACCTGCAACGCGAAAAATCTAAGTTTCTTCCGTCTGTCAGCGCCTTTTACCAGCATCAGGAGCAATTGAAAAAACCCCAGTTCAATTTCACTATACCCGACATTGCCGGTGTAGGCATCAGCTGGCCATTGTTTACCAGTGGCGGCAGAAATTCCAAAGTTGCCCAGGCCCGGCTTGCATTGGAAAAGACCACCATCGGCAAAAATCAGGTACGCGACGGCCTTCTGATCGACTTCGAACAGTCCAGAAATACCTATAACAAAGCGCTTAATGATTATCTTACACTGAAAGAAAATCTGAACCTTTCAGATAAAATTTATCGTAAAACACTCCTTAAATACAGTCAGGGCATGGCTTCCGGCATGGAACTCACACAGGCCCAAAATCAGTTCCTTACAACGGAATCGAACTATTACAACGCCGTTCTCTCTCTCTTTAATGCCCAGGCAAAACTGGAAAAACTTCTTGAAACCAATTAATATGAAAATCAATAAAATACAAACTATAATGAAAACAAAAATTTTCATCGCTTTTTTGGCGCTTGCCATGGTGGCATGTTCGGGAAACAAACAGAGCCAGTTGAATAAACTGAAACAGAAACAGGAAAAACTTACTCAACAGATTCAGAAGCTGGAAGCAGAGCTGAATCAACAAGCCGATACGGCGGTTACTATTCAGCCAAAGCTGGTCCGTATTGCGGAAGTTCAACCAGTTTCTTTTAACCATTTCATTGAAGTACAGGGTAAACTCGATGGAGATGAAAATGTGGGTGTAGCAGCCCAGGCGCTCGGTAAAATAGTGGAAATTTATGTTCGGCAGGGCCAGAATGTTTCCACAGGTCAGTTGCTGGCCAAACTCGACGATGCAGTGCTTCAGCAGCAATTGAAGCAGATGGAAACCAACTTGCAGATGGTGACTGAACTCTACGAAAAACAAAAAAGGCTCTGGGAACAGAACGTTGGCTCCGAGGTGCAGTATCTCCAGGCAAAAACCAACAAGGAATCGCTTGAAAAATCCATCGCTGCCCTCAAAGACCAGATTAAAATGATGGCTATTACTTCTCCTGTCAATGGAACCGTTGAAGATATATCCGTCAGAATCGGCCAGGTAGTCAGCCCGGGCGTTCCGCTCATTCGGGTTGTCAATTTCTCCAAACTCAAGGTCGTGGCCGATGTCTCTGAAACCTATTCCAGCAAAGTCAATCCGGGCGACAGGGCAAAGGTTTATTTCCCTGATCTGAAGACAGAAATAGAAACCAAAATTTCTTTTGTAAGCCGGTATATCAACCCGGTTAACCGCACCTTTACGGTTGAAGCATCGGTCGAAAAACCTATCCCTGGCCTTAAAGCCAATATGGTAGCTGTACTGAAAATCAACGACTATTCCAACCCGAAAGCGTTGGTTCTCTCGTCCAATCTCATTAACAAAGACCAAAACGGCAATTTTGTCTATGTTGTCGCTTCCAATTCTGCTCCGAAGGCCAGGAAAATCTACATTCAAACCGGAGTGACTTATAACGGAATGATTGAAATTACCGGTGGAATTGAACCCGGAACAAAGGTCATCACTGTCGGATACCAGAATCTGCGCGACGGAGATCCTGTTCAGTATTAACAACCGATGAAGATTAAGCAAACAAGGTATGGAAAAGAAATTTAAAGAATTTAAACCCACCAGCTGGGCAGTAGAAAATACTACCAGCTTATACGTGCTGGCTGTCTTTCTTGCCATTTTCGGCATCATCAGTTATACCAGCATCCCGAAAGAACAAATACCCGAAATCGTCATTCCCACTATTCTCGTAAACACTGTTTATCCGGGTACCTCTCCCTCTGATATTGAAAACCTGGTCACAAAACCCATTGAGAAAAACCTGAAATCAATCAACGGGGTCAAAAAAATTATCAGTAACTCCCTTCAGGATTTTTCTTCCATTGTCGTGGAATTTCGCACGGGAATTGATGTTACAGAAGCAAAACAGCGGGTAAAGGATGCCGTTGACAAAACCCGGAACCAGGGAGAATTACCGAACGACCTTCCTCAGCCCCCTTCGGTCAACGAAATTGACTTCTCCGAAATTCCCATCATGTATATCAATATCAGCGGCGATTATGATCTGAACCAGCTCAAAAAATACGCCGATATGGTGAAAGACCGCGTAGAATCGTTCCCGGAAATTACGCGTTGCGATATTGTGGGTGCCCTCGACCGGGAAATCCATATCGATGTTGATATGTACAAAATGCAGGCAGCCAGTGTAACCTTTTCTGATATTGAACGGGCTGTAGCTGCAGAAAACCGGACTGTTTCAGGAGGAACCATGACCCTTGACGGAATGCGGAGAAGCATCCGCGTAGTGGGAGAGTTCCCTGATCTGGAAACCATAAAAAACGTAATGATCTCCTCTTCCAGCGGAGCCCTTGTCAAACTGAGCGACATTGCTGATATTAAAGACTCTTTTAAGGAACAGGAAAGCTTTGCCCGCCTGAACAACAAGAACGTAATTACCGTCAATGTTATCAAGAAAAGCGGCCAGAACCTCCTGAATGCCTCCGATAAAATCAAGGCAGCTCTCGAAGAACTGAAAACCACTGCCTTCCCCAACGACCTTAACGTGGTCATCACCGGGGAAATGTCCCGTTATACACGCTCTACCCTTGCTGACCTCAATAACACCATTATCATCGGATTCATTCTGGTTACAATTGTGCTGATGTTTTTCATGGGCCTGACCAATGCTATTTTCGTCGGCCTTTCCATTCCTCTCGCCATGGCCCTTTCCTACATAGTTCTTCCTTCCATCGGATTTACCATGAACATGCTGGTGATGTTCTCTTTCATCTTTGCCCTGGGTATTATTGTCGACGATGCCATAGTGGTGATTGAAAATACCCACCGGATTTTTAAAAAATCAGGAATGGATATTAAGACCTCCGCCAAATTTGCAGCAGGAGAAGTCTTTGTGCCGATTCTCTCAGGTACACTCACCACCCTGGCTCCTTTCTTCCCTCTTGCATTCTGGCCAGGGGTCGTTGGAAAGTTCATGTACTTCATCCCGGTCACTGTTATCATTGCCCTTTTTGCTTCCCTCATCGTTGCCTATATCCTCAATCCTGTATTTGCTGTCACCTTTATGAAACGTGAAGATGACGAAGCCATCACAGCACACCGGAAAAACCCTTTCCGCATAGGTGGCATCATCGCCGCTGTAGCAGGAATTTTTTACATTTTCGCAGCTTCAGGAAAGATCAGCTTCGGAATACCCAATTTCATTCTTTTCGCCAGCCTGGTTTACATTCTGCATAATACCTATGGATATAAAATCCTGCTTCGGTTTCAGAAAACCATCATTCCCAAAACCCTTGATAATTATGAACGTTTACTGCGCTGGACCCTTGTGGGAAAAAGGCCCTATTACCTCGTAACTGCCCTCGCCTTCCTGCTGATCACATCCTTTATGATCACTGCCGTCCGGAAACCAAAGGTCGTTTTCTTCCCTGAAAACCAGCCAAACAGCATTTATGCCTATATCAAACTTCCGGTTGGAACAGATGTAAAATATACCGATTCCATCGCCCGTATCGCCGAGGAACGGGTGTTGAAGACCCTCGGCCCCGATAACCCGCTTGTTGAGTCGGTGGTCACAAACGTGGCTCTCGGTGCTTCCGAGTCTTTTTTCGACAGCGGCACCAAAACATCCAACAAAGCAAAAATAACGGTGAACTTTGTTGAATATGCCCAGCGTAAAGGGGCGAAAACAGGACCTTATCTTGAAAAAATAAGAGAAGCTCTGAAAGATATACCCGGAGCTACAATTACCGTAACAAAAAATCAGATGGGACCTCCTACCGGCAAACCTATCAATGTGGAAATTAAGGGAGATGACCTCGACGACCTCATCTATACTGCCAACCGGTTTATTCAGTATGTCGACTCCCTTAAAATCCCCGGTATTGAACAATTGAAAACCGATTTTGAAAGCAGTAAACCGGAGCTGATTGTCGAAGTTGACCGTCAGAGGGCTAACCATGAAGGAATTACTTCCGGTCAGATTGGCATGGAACTTCGTACCGCAATTCAGGGAAAAGAAATTTCCAAGTTCCGCGATCAGGAAGACCAATATCCGATCGTTCTTCGCTATAACGACTATGTGCGAGAAAATATCGACCGTCTGATGAACCTCAAAATCACATACCGCGATATGACCACAGGCCTCCTGCGTCAGATTCCTCTTTCCTCTGTAGCTACAATTAAATACCAGAATACATACGGAGGCATTAACAGACAAAACGTACAACGTATCATTACGGTCTATTCGAACGTGCTTTCCGGATATACCCCTGTCGAAATCAACGCCCGGCTGAAGGAGGTTATTAAAAGCCTCCCTGCACCCGAGGGCGTTACAATTGATATTACCGGGGAACGCGAAGACCAGCTCGAAGCTATGCAGTTCCTGAGCAAAGCACTCCTGATCTCCCTTGCCCTCGTTTTCTTCATTCTTATTACCCAGTTCAACTCAATAGGAAAAACAATTATCATCCTTCTTGAAGTACTGTTTAGCATTATCGGGGTTCTTCTGGGCTTCGACATCTTCAACATGACTTTCTCGATTATTATGACCGGTATGGGCATTGTGGCTCTGGCCGGCATTGTTGTACGAAACGGGATCCTGCTCGTTGAATTTACTGACGTGCTCCAGGAACGCGGTATGGAAATGAAAGAAGCTGTTGTTGAGGCCGGAAAAACAAGAATTACTCCTGTACTTCTTACAGCTACATCTGCCATCCTCGGTCTTATTCCTCTGGCCATCGGTCTGAATATCGATTTCGGCTCCCTGTTTGCCCGTCTCAATCCCCATATCCATCTTGGCGGCGACAGCGTTGCCTTCTTTGGACCCCTGGCCTGGACCATCGTATTCGGTCTTGCTTTCGCTACCTTCCTCACACTCATCTTCATTCCCGTTATGTACTATATCCTGTATCATGGCGGCGCAGCAATTAAAAGAAGGTTCAATGCAGCCTTCCGGCCTGAAAAGAATGTCGATCTCGAACAACTTTATTAAAATGTAAATTCAAACCTTCATATTTTTCAGGCGGTTCGCATATTCTGTGAATCGCCTGAATTATTTGATAGAATTGCACGGCTTACTTTTACTAATTTTAGCACATGCATCTACGCTCTAAGATATGGTTCCTGAGTTTGATACTCTGCCTGCAGGCCTTCGGCCTGAAAGCACAGAATTCTCCGAACCGTCCGCGGGTTGGCCTGGTATTGAGCGGCGGCGCTGCCAAAGGACTTGCACATATTGGAGTTCTCAAAGTTCTCGAAGAAGCAGGAATTCCCATTGATATGGTAGCCGGTACCAGTATGGGCAGTATTGTGGGCGGACTCTATGCACTGGGCTATTCCGCCGATTCCCTTGAAAAAATAGCCCTTTCTCAAAACTGGGCTGCCCTGCTCCTTGACGAAGTATCCCGGGACAATTACTCCAATGATGAAAAAGACGAATTCGACAAATACATGGTCTCTTTTCCCGTAAAAGATCTTCGACCCCGCTTGCCGGGCGGACTAAAAACCGGACAGAATATTTCCCTGTTCCTGAACCGGCTCACCCTTCCTGCCTATTCCGTTTCCGATTTTAACCAATTGCCGCGACCCTTCCTCTGTATTGCCGCCGACATTGTCACCGGCGATGAAGTAGTGCTCCGAAAAGGAAACCTCGCCCAGGCCCTGCGGGCAAGCATGGCAATTCCCTCGGTCTTTACACCCGTGCAAATCGATAACCACCTGCTCGTCGACGGTGGTATCGTTAACAACTTCCCTGCAGACCACCTGAAGGAAATGGGTGCCGATATTATCATCGGAGTTAATCTTGGCTTTCGCCTTCATTCAGAAAATGAACTGAATTCCCTCTCTTCCATACTGGAACAGTCAGTATTTTTCAGGGCCGCTGAACGCAACAAGCAGAATCAAAAACTGGTTGATATTCTTATTCAGCCTGATGTCTATAAGAATTTTACTGCCGCCAGCTTTAATGAAGCAGCCAAACTGATTGCCGAAGGCGAACGCGCGGCCCGTGCTGTATGGCCCCAATTGAAAGCACTGGCCGACAGCCTTGCAAAATACCAGCCATCCTCCCCTCCTTCCCTCCCACCAACGCCTGAATTCTTAGATATTACCAGCATTAATATAAACGGCCTGAAAAATGTTTCCAAAAGCTTTGTACTTAACAAAATAAAATTTGACGTTCCTGGTTATTACAGTATTCAGGAAATTGAAAACGCCGTAGAACTGCTTTACGGTACACGATTCTTCAGCAAGGTTGAATATGCCCTTGTGCAAAACCCTGATTCCGGCGTCAACCTGATCTTTGATCTGGATGAAATCGATTACGATCTCCTTCGGGTTGGCGGAAAATATGACTCGGAATACAAAGCCACTTTATTGGTTAATACAACATTCCGAAATCTTTTTCTGAAGGGTTCTCGGCTAACCCTGGATTTTCGCCTGGGAGATCTTTCCCGCATAAAAGCCGCTTATACCATCCACTCCGCACTTCATACGGCACGAAGAGAGCAATGGATCAATGCTCCCTGGCTTCTCGCTGTCTTCCCTGATGTCACCTTGTCAACAGAATTCAGCCGCTATAATTATTATACCTATTCCGGCAATATCAAATCCGCTCTCTATAACATTTCAAAAACTAACCTTCAGCTGAAATCAACCAATAATTTCAGCAATTCTGTTTCACTTAGTTCCGACCTGTCTCTTGATTATTCTGCTACCGACGCAAAGTTCGTTACCTATAACCTGAGCGAGTCATATTCTCATCTCTTTGCCAGCCTGGGAACAACTTTGCTTGTCGATACCCGCGATTCGTATTTTGTGCCTAACCGAGGATTATATACCTTTCTCCGTGCTGAAGCCATTCAGGATATCTCTTCCGGGAAAAATGATATTGAAGATATCGTTCGCCTTATTGGAAAATGGAGCATTTCCCTCCCCCTTGTGAGAAATAAACTGGTCCTTTCTCCGCAGACAATGATCGGATATAATTTTAAGCCGGTCTCTGTTCCTGATTACAGCCTGTATATAGGCGGTAACAGCATTCACCCTGTAAATGAAGGTTCTTTCCCTTTCCCTGGCATAGAATATTTCGAAAGGTCAGGCCAGGCTGTCTTTGTTCAGAATGTGCAGTTTCAGTTTCAGATGTTTCAGAATCATTATATTATCGCCCAGGGAAATATGGGTAGTGCGCAGGAATCAATATATAATCTCCTGGTGAACCGCCCGTTTTACGGTGTCTGTCTTTCTTACTGCTATAACAGCGTAGTTGGTCCTCTTATTATTTCAGTCCATTCCAGTGAAATCCATCCGGCTCCCGGATTTTTCCTGAGCTTTGGATACAGACTTTGATCCGCAAGGGCCGCTTCCTCTGCGTTTCAGCGGGGTTGACCCGGATGCTTTCACAATAACCCACCCACTGCACAATAGTTCGCTTGCTTTCCTGATGCGCAACAGGGGCTTATCGTATTCAAAAAATCTCAGGAAATAGAACGAGATAAGTCAATAGAAACACAAAAAACATTTCAACAACTTGTTTCTATTGACTTATCGAGGTAATCCCGACTGATAAAATCTGATTAGATTTTGTTAGTCGATTCATCAATTGAGTTTTTCAATTGACGAATTTGGAATAAATAAGGAAGAAATAATGGTGTCTGAAATGAACATTCCGGTATTCGTTAACCTGTACCTGCCTCTTTTAACTTCGATGTGACCCTTTCCGGCATATTTTGAAATGCCTTTGATAAAATACCTTGCAAGTTCTTCTCCGAATTTCTCTCTGATTTCCTCTTCAGTCACCCCATCATCAGTTCGAAGTGCCGTTAAAAGGTATTCATTGTACAGGTCCTTGTCGGATAATTGCTCCTCCTCATAATATCGTTTGCCTTCCTTTATTGCCAGTATGTAATGGTAAAGCGAGGAAATATTCCACCTTCGTGAAATCCCATTGTAGGAATGCGCTGAAGGTCCTATACCACAATATATCTTTCCCTCCCAGTATCCTTTGTTATGCCTTGCCATAAAGCCTTCGCGGCAGAAATTGGAAATTTCATAATGCCGGTACCCCAGGCTGGCCGAAAATTCACACAGCATCATGTATTGTTCAAATTGTTCTTCTTCACCGGGCAAACTAACCTCCTCTTCAACAATATCCTGATAAAGAACCGTTCCCTTCTCAGGGGTTAGTAAATAGGCTGAAAAATGAGGAATATCAAAACGTTCCAGTATGTGCAGATCCTGAAAAAGGTGATCCGCTGTATATCCCGGGGAACCATAAATTAAATCAATACTTATGCTGGGAATCCCTTCCTGCCGGAGGATATCAATGGCTTCCATGGCTTTGCCTGCAGTATGCCTTCTGTCCATAAACTTCAGGACAAAATCCTGAAAAGATTGTACACCCAGGCTTATCCTGTTGATTCCTGCTCTTCTGAGCGCCTGCACAAAATCCCTGCTGATATCATCAGGATTGGCTTCCAGGGTAATTTCCGGACAGGAATCTACCTGAAACCAGTTCTTTATATTGTCAATGCACTTTTTATAAAAATCGGGAGCCATCAGACTGGGAGTTCCTCCTCCAAAATAGATACTTTCAACTGCCTCCTTCCCGAGATAACCTCTTCGTTCTTCCATTTCCTTTTGCAGGCATTCGCCCAGTTCCTGCATCCGCCTCAAATCAATAGTATGGTAAAAATCACAGTAAACACAGGATGATTTGCAGAATGGAATATGAAAATAGATTCCGGCCATTTTCCTGTAACTCTTAATAAAGAAATATGTTTACTTTGTACACATTAATTCCCGGAAAATACACTGTAATGTACAACAAGGATAATATCTTCTGGTGGGTTGCATCACTGGTATGGATAATTTTAATTGGCATTCTTTCTCTTTTACCTCCCTCTGAACTATCCGGCTGGAGTTTTCTTCATATACCAGGTATGGATAAAGTGCTGCATGCCTTATTCTACGTTATCCTGGCAATCTTCCTCTCCAATACCATGTTTCAGGAATTGAAAACGAGCAAACTGAAAATCAGAATCATGACCATACTCCTCTGCCTGTCTTACGGTCTGTTGATCGAATTCCTTCAGCCTTTGACCGGACGTTCCAAAAGTTTTTATGATCTGTTGGCCGACATGGGTGGTGCAATAGTCGGAACTTTGCTTTTCTACCAGATTCGTAAAATAAAAATCCGTTGGTTGGGCTAACTCAGATCGTTTCTTCACCCTTCAGAACATCGGCAATGGTTTCATTAGCCAGCATTTCCCTGAACGTATCCCTGATCGGTGCATACTTTTCATGCAGCACACAGGGTTTATGACGCATGGAACAACGTGCACTGCCAATAATACACTGATTGAGAAAATCCGTATTGTCTACTGTTTCAATTATCTGAAGCAAAGTAATTTTTTCAGCCGGCTTCCCCAGAGTAAAGCCTCCCGTAGGACCTTTCATTGAATCCAGCAGCTTTTTTCTCGCCAAAACCTGCAGAATCTTCCCCAGGAAAAAGGCTGGAATCTGCAATTCTTTTGCAATAACCTTTATGCCAAGCCGCTTGCTTTTTGAACTGTGACTGGCAATATAGATCATTGCCCTGATGGCATACTTGCTGGTATTTGATAACATACACTATGATTTAACCGGAATTTTCTGTATCCTACGTTCATGCCTTCCTCCCTCAAAGGATGCCTCCAGAAACGCTTTGACAATCTTAAAAGCTTCCATTTCACTGATAAAGCGCGCAGGCAAAGCACATATATTCGCATTGTTATGCTGACGCGCCAGAGATGCTATTTGCTCGTTCCAGCATACCGCCGAGCGGATACCCTGATGCTTGTTCGCTGTCATATTGATCCCGTTTCCGGTTCCGCATAAGGTGATCCCCAAAGGATACTGACCTCTTTCAATAGCCTCCGCTATCAGATGCCCAAAATCAGGATAGTCACTTGAATCACTGTTGTATGCACCAAAATCCTTCACCGTATACCCCATATTCTTCAAATACTCAATGATCCTCTGCTTCATAAAATACCCTGCATGATCGGATGCAATAGCAATCTTTTTCTCCATATTCGCGTTTGTTTTGTTGCTCCAAAAGTAATAAAAGCAAAAGATTTAAAATAAAAAAGACCTTTTTATCTTATGCTTCAATAAACACACTCATTTACCCCCAGATGACAAAAAAATGTTAAATACCTGTTCATTTTATATTGATATTGCGTTACAAACATAAAATCCGGATTTTTTCACCTTTTACCATAATCTTGTCCGCAGGTATATCAACAAAAAAGCTCCATTCTGCATACCACAAATCAGCCTATTTTTTTAACAGGCACAAATATTAACAAATGTTACTAATTCCACTTAATATATTGTAATTCAATAAGTAAAGATTTTTACTCTGGTTGAAAATATGTTTTTATAAGGTTTATAACAACAAATGCAAGTACCTTTGAAAAATATTGCTAACAGAACTAACAGCATATAATCATATAGTAATAGGAATTCAAAATTCTTTTATATGTAATTTTGTTAATGAATTAAATGTGAATAAATGCAATTATCTGATGGAAAAGGGATTTAGACTGGGAAATATGCAAAAATACGGATGGTACTGTTTGTTTTTCCTTGAAATACTTATCAGTTTTTCATCTGAAACTATAGCTCAGGAAAAGAAAGAATATTCTGTTCTGTACTATCCGAACGGCGCGAAAGCCAGCGAAGGCTATATGCGTGATGGTCAACCAGATGGATACTGGATATCCTATTATCCGAATGGTACAAAAAAGTCTGAAGGAAACAGAAAAAATTTTCTTCTTGATAGTATTTGGGTGTTTTATAATCAGTTAGGCGATACAGCAGAGAAAATTTCTTATGTCCTGGGAAAAAAGAATGGTTATAGCTTAAAATATGGTTACGTAAACGATAGGGTAGGCAAGGAAAGAGTGATAATAGTGGCGAAGGAGTTATATATTAATGATGTTAAAGAGGGAAACAGCTACTACTATGACAAGCAGGGAAATCTGAGGGAAATTGTAAAATATAGAAAAGGGAAGCGAGATGGAATAACGTTTGTTTTTAACAAAGACAGCATGCTTACTGAAATAAGAGAATACAGAAATGATTTTCCGGTACTTTTGGAAAGATTGAACAGGTATGATTCTCTCGGTAGAAAAGATGGGATATGGAGAGAATATTTCCCGGATGGCAAAATTAAAGAAGAAGCTGTTTATAAAAATGGAGTCTATAATGGAATAATGAAAAGATTCAATGAAAAAGGTGCATTGATTCTGTCATTGCTGTATAAAGACGGTCGCATAGTTGAAGAGAATCCAAAACTGGAAAAAGCTGCTGAAGTTAAGACAAAAATAAATAGTGAAGGATGGGTCGAATTCAACGGGGCTTTTATTGATGACTCTGTTCCTGTGGGCATCCATAGGTGGTATAACAAGGATGGTAAGGTGATTCGGGCTGAGCTCTATGGTACGGACGGAAAACTGATATCGGAAGGAATAATTGATAATGAAGGAAAACGCGAAGGAATGACTGTTTTTTATTATCCTGATAGGAAAATATTATCAAAAGGTGAGTATAAGGATAACAAAAGGGAAGGCAGATGGAAATTCTATGGAATAAATGGAGTTTTGGAGCAGGAAGGTGAGTTCAGAAATGATATGCCAAATGGATTATGGACATGGTACTATCCGGATCAGACTATTAAAAGGACGGAAGCTTTCCTGAATGGAAAAGAAGATGGAGAATACATGGAATATGATAACGGGGGAAAAATCATTGCAAAAGGAGTTTTCGTAGAAGGAGAAAAGGAAGGGGAGTGGTTTTATCATGTTGGAGATCATAGCGAAATAGGAAAGTATATTAGCGGTCTAAGAGATGGCATTTGGCGATATTATTACGAAAATGGAAATTTGCAGTTCGAAGGAAGATATGTTCAAGGTAACCTGGATGGAAAAGTTAAATGGTTTTATGACGATGGGAAAATCATGGAGGAGCAATACTATATTAACGGAATAAGAGAAAAGACTTGGAAGAAATATGACAGACAGGGAAATATTGTTCTTACGGTTACCTATGCCGAAGATGTAGAGGTGAGAATAAACGGTGTAAAAGTTGAAGATTCGGAAAGGGAAATAAAACTTATAAGATAGTATCGGATGGCGAAAAAGGATGAAAGAAAAATTATTAGCCTTGAGACCAGTGATCCCGATTTTGAGAACAAACTGCGTCCTTCAAATTTTGGGGATTTCAAGGGGCAGGAAAATATTGTAAGCAATCTGAAGATTTTCGTGCAGGCTGCAAAAAACAGGAAGGAGTCTTTAGATCATGTTCTGCTGCATGGGCCTCCGGGACTGGGAAAGACAACCTTGGCGAGTATCATTGCAAATGAAATGAATGTCGGACTGAGAACTACATCAGGTCCGGTACTTGATAAGCCTGGTGATCTTGCGGGAATACTTACCAGCCTGGAAGAAAATGATGTACTATTCATCGATGAAATTCACAGACTTTCACCCGTAGTGGAAGAATACCTCTATTCAGCCATGGAAGACTATTGCATTGATATATTGCTGGATAAGGGTCCTAATGCAAGATCAGTACAGTTGAAACTTAATCGGTTCACACTGGTTGGGGCTACTACAAGGTCTGGTTTACTCACTAGCCCATTGCGTGCACGATTCGGAATAAATTTGCATCTGGAATATTATAAGGCGAATGTCCTGAAGGATATTGTTCTGAGATCGGCGAAAATTCTTAGAATAGAAATTGACGACGAGGCTGCTGAAGAAATATCAAGAAGAAGCAGAGGAACACCGCGAATTGCAAACGCCATCTTAAGAAGGGTTAGAGACTTCGCACAAATTAAAGGCGATGGAAAAATCGATCTGAAAATTACCTTATATGCATTAAATGCTTTGGATATTGATACCCACGGTCTTGACTTTATGGACAATAAAATTTTAATGACGATAATTCAGAAATTTAAAGGAGGCCCTGTTGGATTAAAGACGATTGCTACGGCTGTTGGAGAAGACGAAGAAACAATTGAGGAAGTTTATGAACCATTCTTGATTCAGGAAGGCTTTATGAAGCGAACTCCACGAGGCAGAGAAGTTACAGAACTGGCGTATAGGCATTTTAACCTGAAAAGTGAAATAAGAAATGGAAAACTTTTTTAATATTGCCAAAAATTTAGAATATGAGAAATTTTATGAAATTTTCCGGAATTGTTTTAAACATACTGGGAGTAATTGCCCTGTTGATTCATCAGATAAAGTCTGAAACTTCAAATTCACTTCTTGTTGTTGGTATTAGTTTGATGCTGTTGGGATTGGTATTCTTTATACTTATTAATAAATTCGCTGAAGATTAGCTCATATTGGCCAACTTCTGAAGAAAAGGACGATTAAGTATCTTTATCTTCCGGCCCGACAAATCTATTAGTTTATCATCTTTGAATTCTGAAAGCAGTCGGATTGTGGACTCTGTTGCTGTGCCCACAATGTTGGCCATTTCTTCCCGCGTAAGGGAAAGATTAATAAATCCCTGAGAATCTGTACCAAAAGTCTTTTCAATATGAAGGAGAACTTCAGCCAGCCTTTCTCTTACCGTTTTTTGCGCAATGTCAGTTATATACTCGTTGGCTTCGCCTAATTCCTGGCAGATGAGCTGTATTAAATCAAGGGCAAAGGTGCCGTCTGCCTTTACAAGATGTATAAGGAAAAAACCTGGAATAAAAAGAAGAGTGCTGTCTTCGTGAACCTGAGCGCTGGTACAGGCGGGTTCATTGCTGAATAATGAACGGAAAGCTATTATATCGCCTGGTCGTGCAAAACGTATGATCTGCTCCTTGCCATCTGCTCCTGTCTTGAAAATTTTTATAATCCCGCGAAGTACAAAGTAGGAACCGGATATATTGTTACCCTGGCGGTAAATAAGCTTATTGCGCTGATATGTAACTTGTTCAGAAATTGTAATAATTTCATCTATCTTGATCGGTGGAAGATGACGGAAAACCGAGTTAGGTAAGCCGAATATCGGAAAAATTTGTGAACTTTCAACAGGATGTTGATTCATAAACCATTGCATTTATTCAATACGTAAAATGTAGATGAGGCGAAAACTGGTGAAGGAAGCGGATATCGTTTTCAAAATAAAGACGAAGATCGCGCACCTGAAATGTGAGCTGTGCTATCCGTTCAATTCCCATTCCAAAGGCGTATCCTGAATAAATTGATGGATCAATCCCATTAAGTGAAAGAACATTGGGGTCTACCATTCCGCAACCAAGAATTTCTAGCCAGCCGGTATATTTGCAAATATTACAGCCATTTCCCTTGCATATGGTGCAGGATACATCAAATTCAGCTGATGGCTCCGTAAAAGGAAAAAAGGAAGGCCGAAGGCGAACCTTTGTATTTTGTCCAAACATCTCACGGGCAAAATATAGCAATGTCTGCTTGAGATCAGCAAAAGATACATTTTTGTCAATGTATAAACCCTCAACTTGATGAAAAATGCAATGAGCACGCGCAGATATTGCTTCGTTACGAAATACTCGTCCGGGCATGATCATTCGTATCGGAGGTTGTGTGTTTTCCATAACTCTTACCTGGACGGAGGAGGTGTGTGTTCGTAAAAGAATATCAGGATTTTGTTCGATAAAGAAGGTATCCTGCATGTCCCTGGCAGGATGCTCAGGTGGAAAATTGAGGGCACTGAATACATGCCAGTCGTCTTCAATCTCCGGACCATCAGCAATAGTAAAACCCAGACGGGAAAAAATCTCTAATATTTCTTTCCTTACAATGGAAATTGGATGCCGCGAAGACAAAGGAATGTTTTGTCCGGGCAGGGAAAGATCAGAAACTTTTGAAATAGGTCCGGTTGTTTGTTTTAAGTATTCCTGGAATTGTTCATATTTTGAAACAGCTGCGTTTTTTAGATCATTTAAAAGACGGCCTGTTTCTTTCTTTTGTTCCTGAGGAAGGTGTTTGAATTGATCAAATAACTCCGACAATATACCTTTCTTGCTGAGGAAGCGTAAGCGAAATTCTTCAAGTTCAGAAGATGTACCGGGGTGAAAAGAATGAATTTCTTCTAAGTAATTGTTAATTAGATCTTTCATATGTTATTCTATTTCTTTATTAAGGATATTTTCATTTTGACATCATGAAGGGGACGATCATTTTTGTCCCTTTCAAGGGAAGCTATCTTATCGGCTACTTCCATACCTTGAACAACTTCTCCAAAAATTGTGTATGAATTATCGAGATGGGGTGCTCCTCCTATCGTTTTATATACCGTGCGTTGCTCTGGAGAAAACCGGAATAGAGGCAGTTGAGACATTCTGATTCGGGCTGAATCTGAAGCTATGGCTGAAAGAAGATTACGATCAGGCGTCTGACCTGATTGTTCTGCCAGCTTTTTCTGCTCTTCCAGGATACGAAAATAAAGATTCTGGAAAGTTTGTTGCTGAATATAGTTCTCTATTTTATTAAGCTCATCGTCAGTGTAACTCCGCCCGGTGACAATGTAAAACTGTGAGCCGCTGGAAAGTCTGTATGGATTTGAGGCGTCACCTTCTCGGGCTGCCGCAAGAACTCCTCGTTTGTGAAAATGGGATGAAACTATTTCTGGTTCGAGCGTATAATCAGGTCCTCCATTACCAAGAAGAGCTCCGACAGGGGCATTTTTTGAGTCAGGATCACCCCCCTGAATCATAAAGGAAGGAATCACACGATGAAACAAAAGATCGTCAAAGTAGTGGTTTTTTACAAGGGAAAGGAAATTCTCCCGGTGTTTCGGTGTATCTGTATATAACTTAACATACATTGACCCAAATTCCGTGTCAATCCGTATATCAGAATTTTGTGTATTTGTAGTAGTTTTGCAGGAATTAGGAACGAGGATAAGAAGAGTTCCTGTTAATAAGATATAGAACTTGGAAAGCATAATACGTCAACTTTTGAGGTGCAAATGTATTAAAATTGTATTTCTTTTTTAACAGTTACTATGAAGAAGCGATTATGCATAGCCGGCTATACTGGATTCATTGGAAGACATATTGTACCAATGTTTGAGGAAAGCGGATTTGAAGTTTTAGGAATACAAAAAAAGGATATAGTCGAGGGAAATCTTGATGAAATTGTTCGTGTTGTAGATGGTTGTGATGCTGTTATTAATCTGGCCGGAGTTTCTATTAATCGGCGATGGAATAAAAAGAATAAAGAATTAATTAGAAGTAGCAGGATAATATCAACTACCTTGATTGTTAGCGCTGTGGAAATGTCAAAAAAACGGCCGGATGTTTTCATCAATGCCAGTGGAGTTGATATTTATCCACCATCACGCATTTGCGATGAAAATTGTACAGAAAAGAATAACTCTTTTTTGTCGGATGTAATTAGTGAATGGGAGAATACAGCTGATCAAATGAATAAGCTTGGTGTAAGAACTGTAAAAACTCGGTTTGGTATTGTATTAGGGAAAGATGGTGGGGTTTTTAAAATTTTTAATGAAAATACAAGAAAATTTGTTGGTGTTGTTTTCGGAAATGGTAGGCAACATATGCCGGTTGTGCATATTTATGATGTCTTTTCGGCAATGAAATTTATTCTAGAAAATGAGACTTTGTACGGTGCTGTTAATGTAGTTGCTCCCTTTGATTGCAGACAGATTGATATTGTTGAAAAGATTAGTGAAAAATATGGAAAGAAGTTTAAAATTCAAATTAATAAATGGATCGTTAAGTCTTTTGCTGGTGAAATGTCTTGTCTTTTGTTGGACGATAGAATCGTTTATCCTAAGAAACTGATTGAAAATGGATTTAAATTTAAATTTGATAATTTCAACGCAATAGCTGAAAATTTGATGTATAAATAGCGTGGGAAAAATTCAAAGGCTTATTGGACAGACATTAATATATGGTCTTGGAACAATGATACCAAGGCTATTAAATTTCGTTATCCTTACTCCATATTATACAAGAATATTTAAACCTGATGAATATGGTATAATTACAGAATTGTACGCCTATATTATTGTATTACAAGTATTACTCACTTATGGTATGGAAACGGGATATTTCCGTTTCAGTAGAGATGAAAAAAGAAAAGGACTTATATATAGTATCGTTCAGACTTCCGTGCTGTTCACATCGGTTTTATTTATTATTGTAACCTTTTTACTGGGTAAAAGTATTGCAAATGTATTAGGTTACGAAAATAAGGTTATTTTAATCTTTGCAGTTGGACTTATTGTTTCTATGGATGCTTTTTCAGCTATTCCATTTGCTAAATTGAGAATGGAAGGAAAAGCAATGAAGTTCGCAATAATAAAAATAATAAATGTGGTTATTACATTAATACTTGTTTTTGGATTTTTAAGTTTTTTCCCTGCATATTGTTTGAAAAACACAAATTCAATACTTTGTGCTTTATACGTTCCGGAATATAAGGTTGAATATGTTTTTATTGCAAATATTGTTGCCAGTTTTTTTGTGCTTATTATGTTATTTAAAGAGATTTATGAATCAGAGCTTCGTTTTGATATTAAAATATTTACAGAATTACTGAAATTTTCTTTGCCTGTGCTTATTGCTGGAATAGGTGGTTCGTTAACCGATGCAATGGACAGAATTCTTCTGAAACATTTAATAAAAGATGGATCAGATGCAATGTACCAACTGGGCATTTATGGTGCAAACATTAAACTTTCTGTTATTATGATGTTGTTTGTTCAGATGTTTAGATATGCTGCTGAACCCTTTTATTTTGAAAATATGTATGATAAAAACGCAAAAAATTTATATGCGGATGTGATGAAAGTTTTTGTATTTATTGGAATGCTTATATTTTTATTTGTTCTGCTGAATTTGAATGTATTTAAATTATTTATAGGACGTAATTATTATGAAGGATTAAAAATAGTACCTGTTGTAATGATGAGTTATTTGTTTATAGGTATACAAAATAATGCAAGCATATGGTATAAGATTACAAAGAAAACAATGGTTGGGGCTTATATTACAGCTATTGGTGCTATATTAACTATTGTTTTTAATTATATGTTGGTACCGAAATTCGGTTATTATGGGGCAGCTGTAACAAGATTGTTAACCTTTGGCTTAATGGCAGCAATCACTATATATCTCGGAAATAAGAAGTATTTTATTCCCTATAGATGGAGTGGAATATTTCTGGCTATTACACTAAGCATACTCTTTTTTATTCTTTTTTCAAGTTTGAAGCTGAATGAGAGCAGATTTTGGTTTATTTATGCTAACAGTATAGTTATATTGTATGTATTTATCATTATTACGTTTGATAAGCAGTTAAGGAAAGAAGCATTTAAACTTAGTAGATATGGTAGATATAAAGATCAGAAATGAATCAGGAAATCCAAATCCTGAATATGCTACTGAAGGTAGTGCTGGAATGGATCTTCGTGCAAATTTGAAGGATGATATTTTGCTTAAGCCTGGTCAAAGGGTTGCAATACCTACTGGCTTATATATCCAGTTACCTGATGGATTTCAGGCTGAAGTGCGACCAAGGTCGGGGCTGGCTTTAAAAGACGGTATAACTGTATTGAATACTCCTGGAACGGTCGATTCTGATTATAGGGGAGAAATTAAAGTCATTTTGATTAACTTGTCGAACGAGGGCTTTGTCGTCAAAAACGCCGATAGGATAGCTCAACTTGTTATTACAAGATATGAAAAAATTAAATGGATTAATGTGAGTGAACTTGAATCGACAAAACGTGCTGATGGTGGATTTGGACATAGCGGTAAAGAATAAAATGAAAAAGTTTATAATTTTTTTAGTATTTATAAATAAGTTTATAAATACCTTACAGGCATATACTGTGAATGTAGATTCATGTTATATAAAGAATCAGCTCGACTATGATTATCTTATTGTTGAAGGATACAGATTTCTCTTAAACGGTAATATGCAAATGGCTGAAAGTATTTATGAAAAAGCTGTAAAATATGAGAAATGTGGAGCCGCAGCTTATTTTCAGTTATCGAAAATAAAACTCATTAAAGGAGACGCAAAAAGTGCTGAGTATTATGCGGAAAAAGCGTGTTTAATTAGCGATAATAATACATATCTATTAAACTATATTAATATTTTAAAAATTACTGGAAATAGAAAAATTATAAATAGTATTATAAAAAGAAGATTAAATGAAGGCGTATTAGATAATGAATTAATCTATGAATATATTAATTCGTTTATTGAAGAAAATGAATTAAGATTAGCAAAAAAGGAAATGAGAAAATACCATAAAATATTAACTGATGATTTGATTAATAGATTGAATATTGCCTTTGAAATGAAAAGAGAGAATTATGAAAATGTTTTACTGATATTAAATAGTTCAAGTTATATAGATGGTGAGGAAAAAAATAAGCTAAAAGCCAAAATTTTCACAGAGCTACAAAAAAATGATAGTTTGAAGGCATTAATTAAAAATGGATCTGATTTAAATTCTAATTTTAAACGTGAAATTGCTGAAATTATTATAAAAAATGGAAAAGATTCTAAAACCGATATCATAAAGGATTTAATTGAAAATAATATTAAAGATATAGAATTTGAGAAATGGTTGATTCAATTTATCATAAATGAAACATCAAAGGACAACTTGAAAGAGATTAATTTAGAAGAATTTATTTATAAGTTAAAAAATTATTGCTATAAAGATTCTGAAACTCAATTTTATGCTACCCTTGCTGATTATTATGATAAAATAGAATTAAAGGATTCTCTCATAGCTCAGCTGGAAATTCTTCGTAGGCTTGATGCAACGAATGTTTTTGTTTACTTTAGATTAATAGAAACATACTACAGTTCTAACAAGTGGTTAAAAGTAGTGGATATTTGTAAGGATGCAAAGAATATTGGGTTAGATGATATACGATTTAACTATTTTATGGGTTTGGCTTTTTATCAGATGTCGGATTATGAGAATGCAAAGAAAAATCTGGAATCATGTCTTCTTTCGTATGTAAATGATGATTTTAAATATATGGTAAAGGGATTATTAGCTGAGGTTTATTACAAATTAGGACTTTTTGAATTTAGCGATTCACTTTTTGAAGAGGTTATAAAATATAATCCGAATGATTTGACCGCACGTAATAATTATGCATATTATCTTGCAATAAGAGAAAAAAGATTAGATAAGGCTGAAGATTTAAGCAAATATACTATTGAGAGAGAAAAAAATAATGCTTCATTTTTTGATACGTATGCTTGGATATTATATAAGCAAGGTAAATACAGAGAAGCCGTTAAATATATTGAAAAGGCCATAGAAATTGATAAAGGTAATTATATTATATGGGATCATTACGGATATATTCTGTACAAAATTAGAAAGAGAAAAATGGCAGAAAATGCATGGAAAAGGAGTTGTGAATTGAAAAATTGTATTTTCAGTTTAGAAGAAAAATTGGAAAATGAAAGGAAGATAAATGAATAAAATTATCATAATTGTTTTTTTACTAATTTCATCATGCGTCCATCTCAAAGATAAACGAAAATGTGTGGATTATGATGAGAGAAGAATTGTTAAAAATAACGTTAAAATTGATAATATAGTAATAAAGAAAAGTACTTTTGATATAACTATTAACGAACGGAAAAATCTATCTTCAAAATGCATAATAAATTTAAACAAGAGGAAAGGAATTGTTATTTCATTGATTCCTTATGTTAATTTTGAAGCATTTAGAATTTTTTTGGACGGAAATAATCTAAAAATCGTTGATAGGGAAAGCAAGAAAATTTATGAAAAAAATATCTTTGAAAATAATGGTATTAGTCGGGTGGAATTAAATAAAATATACTGCAGCATTTTGCTTAATAACTATTATCGGAAATACAAATATGTTGCAAATATCACGGATAACAATGAAAAATATTCAGAATGGATTAAAAATATTACAGATGAAGAGCGAGCATATATATACATAGATAGGCGATATTATAAAATTAAGGAAATTTATTACGCTGGAAAAAATATGAGTTTATTAATTAATTATAAGACATATTCAGGTTCTGATATAAAGATATGTGATCAAATTAATATAGAATTAAAAAAGGGAGATACAAAGCTGAATATTAAATTAAAGATTGATGATTATGAAGAAAAAAAAGAAGGAGATAATATATACCTGATTCCGAAAAGTTATAATAAAATAGATAATATTGATCTTGATGAATTTCTGGAAAAATTATAAAATATTTTTTCTTTTTGCATTGTTATTTTTTGCTGAAAGAATAACATACTGTCAGCAAAAAGAAACAATACGCAAAAAAATTGATGAAATAAAGGAAGAAATTGAATATCTGAATGGTTTGCTGGAAAAAAGAGAAAGCGAAAAGAAGAACTATATTAGTACTATTAGCTTGGTTGAAAGAAAAATAAATTCGCAGGAGAAATATGTGTTTGCTTTGGAATCAGAGATAGGAAATCTTGAGAGAATTATAAAAGAGTACGACGGAATTTTGAAAAATTTGTCTGAAAAGTTGGAGGGGCTGAAAATGTCCTATGGAATTGCATTGAGAAATTATTATTTAAAACGGGACAAGGTATATTTTTGGGTTTATCTTTTGGCAGCTGATAACATGGTCCAATCTCAAAGAAGATTTTTATATTATAGACAGTATATAAAGGAAATGGAATATAAGGCAAAAAGCATTCAGGAATTATTGAATGAAATTGGTGATAAAAAGAAACAAGCACAGATTTTAATAAATGATAGAATAAATTTAATGAAACTAAAAGAATCAGAGATAAAAAAGCTTGAAGAAAATAAAAAGCAGAAGATAATTATATTGGAAAAGTTGAAAAAGGAACAAGGTGAAATACGAAAACAAATCACTGAGAAAAAAAGTATTGCTGAAAAGCTTGAAAAGGAAATGAAGAAGATTATTGAGGAAGAAATAAAAAGAAGTAAAGGAAAAAATGTTATTTCTTTAACGGCCGAGGAAAAAATTATAGCAGGAAATTTTGAAAGAAATAAAGGAAGGTTACCTTGGCCGGTTGAAAAAGGAGTAATAATTGATAAATTCGGAGAGCATCCCCACATTGTCCTGAAAAATGTAAAAGTAAGGAACAATGGAATTGATATTGAAACGGAAAAGAATTCTGATGTACGATCTATTTATGAGGGTGTTGTGACAAAGATTGTAAGTATTTTGGGCGCAAAATTTACTATTATTATTCGACATGGTAACTACTTATCTGTATATCAAAATATTGATGATGTATTGGTGAAAAATGGGGAAAAAGTACAAACAGGACAGAAAATAGGAAAGGTTATAAATATGGAAGGTGAAGATAATCCTGTGATACATCTTGAAATATGGAAGGATTTTGAACGAATGGATCCGGAGGAATGGATAAGAATAAAATGAAGTAATTTTGAAACAAAAAACAAGAGATATGAGTATAAAGTATCGAATAAGATAAAAATGAAAAGGACAATGAAAATAGCATCAAAGATTGAAAACCTGAGGGAAGTTGAAAAGGTGGTTGATGAAATTGCTACTAAGTTTCAACTTAAGAATGAGCTTTATGGAAATATTCTTATTGCATTCCTTGAAGCTGTGAATAATGCTATTGTGCATGGCAATAAACAAAATGAAGAAAAGGATGTTATTGTAAACATAACTATTGAAAAAGGTGAATTACACATTGTGGTCAAAGATCAGGGGAAAGGATTTGATTATGAAAATGTACCTGATCCTACGGCACCGGAAAACATCGAGAATATCAGCGGACGTGGAATATTCCTTATGAGGAAGCTTTCTGATAAGCTTATATTTGATGAAAACGGTACAAAAGCTGAACTAATTTTTTACCTTGATAAATGAGGATTAATTTATTTAATGATGTTGGAAAATTTAAATTAAGGCGAAAGAAAAAGCATATTGAATGGATTGCAAGAATTTCGAAGAATCTTGGACTGGATAAGGAGGGAGGCATTAATATTATTTTGGTAGGAAGAAATACCATTCTTAAAATAAACAGGGAGTTTCTGGGTCATAATTATTTAACTGACGTTATATCGTTTAAGTACGAAGAAGATTCTGAAATTTTAGGGGAAATATACATTTGCCCTTACCAGGTAAAAAAGAACGCAAAGCGATTTAATGTTTCTTTTGAAGATGAGTTACGAAGAGTAATAGCTCATGGAATGCTGCATTTATCTGGATATAACGATGGTACAGATAAGGAAAAGGAAGAAATGAGAAGGATGGAAGATAGTATGCTTGATTTATGGTCATGAAAAGATACCCAGGTGTTTTAAAAAAAAAGTACGAAAATAGGTAACATTTGGGTTCTGTCTTAAAAATATAAATAAACCTTATTATAATGTGATGGTAGTATGCTGAATTTGGAATATGATATTATAGTTGTAGGAGCTGGGCATGCAGGTGCTGAGGCGGCAAATATTGCCGGTGTAATGGGATCTAAAGTACTTCTGGTCAGTATGGATCTGACAAAAATCGCACAAATGTCCTGTAATCCGGCCATGGGGGGAATAGCCAAAGGTCAGATTATACGTGAAATAGATGCTCTCGGAGGTGGAGCTGGAATAGTTACTGATAAAAGCATGTTGCAATTCAGAATGCTTAATAAAAGCAAAGGTCCTGCGATGTGGAGTCCAAGAGCACAATGTGACAGAGTTAAGTTCAGCTGGTACTGGAGGGAATTTCTGGAAAAGAATAAAAATGTCGATTTATGGCAGGATTCTGTTGTACAGCTTAAAATTGAAGATGGTACTGTAAAAGGAATAAAAACTGTTCTAGGTATTGAATTTAATGCTAAGTGCGTTATTTTAACAAATGGAACTTTTTTGAATGGATTAATTCATGTTGGGAGAGCTCATCAAAAGGGTGGAAGAATAGGAGAACCGGCCGCTGAAGGTTTGACTGAGCAATTAAAAGAACTAGGATTCAGAGCAGGAAGAATGAAAACTGGAACCCCTGCACGATTAGACGGACGAACTATTGATTTTGGCAAAATGATCGAGCAGAAAGGTGACCCTGAAGGAGGGAAGTTTTCATTTCTGGATACGGGCACATTCATTGGAAACCACAGATCGTGCTATATTACTGAAACAAATGAGAAAGTACATTCTGTTTTGGAAAGAGGATTTAAGGATTCTCCCCTATATGCTGGCATAATAAAAAGTATTGGTCCAAGATATTGCCCGAGTATAGAAGACAAGATCGTAACATTTGCGGATAAAAAGAGCCATCACTTGTTTGTAGAACCTGAAAGCGAGCTAACAAATGAATATTATCTGAACGGATTTTCTTCTTCATTACCTTGGAAAATACAGTATGAAGCTATTAAGTTAATTCCGGGACTTGAAAATGTTAAGCTGTTGCGACCTGGTTATGCAATAGAATACGATTACTTTGATCCAACAGAATTAAAGCATACTCTGGAGACAAAGAGAATAAGGAATTTATTTTTTGCTGGACAAATTAATGGTACAACCGGTTATGAAGAAGCCGGAGCCCAAGGACTTATTGCGGGTATGAATGCACATTTGAGAATAATAGGAGAGAGGGAATTCATTTTGAATCGGGATGAAGCCTACATAGGGGTATTAATTGACGACCTTGTGTCAAAAGGCGTGGATGAACCTTATAGAATGTTTACTTCCAGGGCTGAATATAGAATTCTCTTGCGTCAGGATAATGCTGATGAGCGGTTAACAGAAAAAGGCTATAAAATAGGAAGTGTAACTGAAGATAGGTATAGATTATATGTAGAAAAAAGAAAATTAATTGAAGATGGGTTAGAAATATTATATAAGAAGAGTGTTAAGCCTGATATAATTAATCAACTACTAAAGGAAAAAGGGAGTTCGCTTATTAAACAGTCTGTAAAAATTAAAGATATATTAATGCGAACTGAAGTTGGAATTTATGACGTAATTAAATATGTTAATGAATTGAATAATTTCGTGCAAGAAGCTGGAAAGCTCGGTAAAGAAGTATTAGAATCATTGGAAATAAATATAAAATACGCTGGATATATTGAGCGTGAAAAGGACATTGCATTAAAATGCCGTAGGCTCGAGAATATTACTTTGCGCGAAGACTTTGATTATGGGAAAATAAAATCGTTATCAACAGAGGCACGACAGAAACTTAACAGGATAAAACCTAAAAATATTGGACAAGCCAGTAGAATACCTGGTGTTTCACCAGCTGACATTAATGTTCTATTAATTCATTTAGGAAGATAATGTTCCACGTGGAACAAAAAATGTAAAATCGGAAGTTATTAACATTGTTCCACGTGGAACGTTAATTATAAAATCAGTTAAATTCAAATGAACAGCATTGTTGGAAATATCTTTGATGTTCGTACAGGAACTTTTTTTCCAGGCGAAATTTTAATTCAGGGAGATCGCATCATCGATATTATGCCAACCTCAAAATCATGTACAAATTTTATTCTTCCAGGTTTCATTGATTCGCATGTACATATTGAGAGCAGTTTGCTTCTGCCCTCATTTTTCAGCCAGGCAGCCATATCTCATGGTACAGTTGCTGTGATAGCAGACCCTCATGAAATTGCAAATGTTCTTGGTGCTGATGGCATCCGATTTATGAAGGAAAATACAGAACAGGCTGAGATAAAATTCTTCTTCGGCGCACCTCCCTGTGTTCCGGCAACAAATTTCGAGACATCCGGAGCAATTCTTACTGCCAATGATATCAAAAACCTGTTGGCCTCAGAAACCTGCTATCATCTTGCCGAAGTAATGAACTACCCCGGCGTAATCTTTCAGGATCCTGGTCTGATAGAGAAAATAAACATAGCGAAATCTTTTGGTAAAATCATCGATGGTCATGCTCCAGGCCTCAGAGGAGAACAGTCCAGAACATATTTTGACGCTGGAATATCTACCGATCATGAATGTGAATCAATTGAAGAAGCCCTTGAAAAAATTAAGTATGGTTGCCATATTATTATCAGGGAGGGGAGCGCTGCAAAAAATCTGACAAACCTTATCAGCCTTCTTCATGATTTTCCTGATAAAACTATGTTCTGCACGGATGATTGCCATGCCGATGAACTGCTGGAAGGGCATATCGATAAAATGGTTAAAAAAGCCATAGATTACAAAATTCCTTTTGAGAACATAATTAAGGCTGCCTGTATTAATCCCGTCCTGCATTATAAACTCCCCGTAGGATTGCTTCAGAAAGGAGATTATGCTGATTTTATCGTTGTTGACTCTCCGAAAAATTGCAATGTTTTGGAAACATGGATAAACGGTAAACAGGTATTCTCCAAAGAAAATGACTGCGTCAGGGAAATAACAATCCCTCCATATAAAAACAATTTTCAACGTCAACCTGTTTTATCCGATGAGATTAAAATATATCTCCCGGAAAATGCTTCACACATAGTATGTATAGTTGCAAGAGACAAAAGCCTGATCACAGAATCAGCTACCGAAAAACCCTTACTGACCAGGGAAAGAGAAATCATAGCTGACAGCAGTCGTGATCTTCTGAAATTGATAAATCTCTCGCGATATACCAACGATAAACCTCAGGTTGCCTTGATTAAGGGATTTAATCTCAAAGCAGGAGCCATCGCCTCTTCGGTGGCACACGATAGCCATAACATTCTCGCTGTTGGAACCAATGATCATGACCTGATTGCCGCAATCAATATGGTTATCGCTTCAAAAGGAGGCCTTGCCGCCGTTAATGGAAAGGAAACCCTGTTTTTGCCTTTGCCTTATGCAGGACTTATGAGTGATCTTCCGGCCACTGAGGTAGCTTCTTTATACAATAAATTAAATCAGACTGTAAAATCGTGGGGTTGTGACTTCTCTGCACCCTTTATGACCCTTTCCTTTATGGCACTGCTCGTTATTCCCGAACTGAAACTGAGTGATAAGGGATTGTTCGATGCTACCAATTTTACCTTTACCAGCCTGTTCAGGTAATTTCATAGTATGAATAAGGAAATCCTGAAAGAAACCATCGCACTCCTGCCCGAAAAACCAGGCATATACCAGTTTTTCGATCAATCGGGCAAATTGATTTATGTCGGAAAAGCCAAGAATCTGAAAAAAAGAGTCAGTTCCTATTTTTCCAGGACAACCTTCGAGAACAGAAAAATACAGGTCATGGTTGGGAAAGTTCATGAAATTAAACACATTGTTGTCCCAACTGAACACGATGCTCTTCTGCTTGAAAACAATTTCATTAAGGAATATCAGCCACGATACAATGTACTTCTGAAAGATGACAAAACATTTCCCTGGATCTGCATAAAGAACGAACGATTTCCCCGTGTATTCCTTACAAGAAAAATTGTGAATGATGGCTCATCGTATTTCGGACCCTATACTTCAGCGCAGATGGTCCGAACCCTTCTGGCACTCATTCGGGAACTTTACTCACTGAGAACCTGCAACCTGAATTTGTCAGAAGAAAATATCAATGCCCAAAAATTCAAAGTATGCCTGGAGTACCACATGGGCAACTGCAAAGGTCCCTGCGAAGGACTTCAAAGAGAAAATGATTACAATCAAACCATTGACCAGATTCGTAAAATACTGAAAGGACACATTAACGAAGTTATTGAATACCTCGAAGAAACCATGAGAAACCTGGCAAAGGAATATCGTTTCGAGGAAGCAGAAATTATCCGGCAAAAACTGGAGCTCTTATCTAAATTCAGAGGAAAATCTGTCATTGTTAATCCGTCTATTACCAATGTCGATGTGTTTTCTATCTTAACCGATGGAAATACTTCCATCATTAATTTCATTAAAGTGATTAAAGGTTCTGTAATACAGTCACATACAATTGAAATACAAAAAAAGCTCGATGAAACAGAACCTGAAATCCTTGCTCTTGCAATAGCCAGCCTTCGAACCAGGTATGAGAGCAATGCCACGGAAATTATTGTCCCTATTTTGCCCGAATTAAAAATCCAGGGAGTAAGGTACACCATACCCAAAGAAGGAGACAAGAAAAAACTGCTCGACTTTTCTCTCAACAATGCACTAATTTATAAAAGATCAAAAGATATTTCTTCCCTGTCGCAAAAAAAACTTAGACGTAAGGAAGAAATTCTGGAACAGCTGAAAAAAGACTTACACCTTCACAATTTGCCCACGCGAATTGAGTGTTTTGACAATAGCAACCTTCAGGGCACAAATCCCGTGGCAGCCTGTGTGGTGTTTCTGAACGGCAAACCGGCTCCGGGTGAATACCGGCACTATCATGTCAAAACAGTTGATCATCCCGATGATTTTGCCTCCATGGAAGAAATTATTTTCCGCCGATACAAACGTGTGCTCGATGAAAACCTGCCTCTCCCGGACCTGGTTGTAATCGATGGAGGAAAAGGCCAGATCAGCGCCGCTATAAAGAGCCTTGAAAAACTGAAATTAAACAAAAAAATTGCAGTTATTGGAATTGCAAAAAAATTGGAGGAAATTTACTTTCCGAACGATCCCTACCCGCTGTATCTTGACAAAAACTCACCATCCCTGCGTCTCATTCAACATATACGAAACGAAGCCCACCGGTTCGGGATCACCTTTCACCGGCAGAAAAGAAGCAAGGCCTTTATACATTCCGAACTGGACGATATTAAAGGAATAGGGGAATCAACCCGTCAGAAATTAATGGAAAAGTTTAAATCAGTAAGTGTAATTAGAACATTATCAATACGTAATCTGGAAGAAATTATTGGCACGAATAAGGCCCGAATGGTCTATGATTATTTTCATCGAGACAAAGAATAATCGAAATTTTGCATCAAAAAAATGCGCAACCTGCCTCATGGGACTGCTTCACTGCGTTTCGGCGGGGTTAACCTGGATACCTCCGCAAAAGGATAAAGCACTGCGCATTAGTTCGTTATCACTTCTAATGCGCCATTAGATATAACATAATTTTCGTTACCATGAAAGCCTGGAAAAATTGCATCCTTTTTCTGACGCTGATTCTGGCGGGTCTATTCTATTTTTCCGCCTGTTCAAAACAGGAAGATGTTGAACATGAATATCTTATACGCTATTCACTGCTCAAGCAAATGACGGTTCCCGGAATACAGTCGTTTATACAGAATGCCAGCCAGGTATATTCCGCGCTTGATTCCCTTCCTGCCGATCTTCGGTATGATGTATCAGTATATTTGGTGAATTATCCTGTAAATTTTCAGGGAAAGACGCTAACTGCCTC
Organism: Bacteroidales bacterium; assembly: GCA_012517825.1. Taxonomy (NCBI): domain Bacteria; kingdom Pseudomonadati; phylum Bacteroidota; class Bacteroidia; order Bacteroidales; species Bacteroidales bacterium. The sequence goes on from JAAYUG010000092.1 coordinate 38,859, forward strand.
CGGTGTAGTATGCCTGCCTGAAGCGAAAGGAAACTTTGGAATCATCAGTTTCCAGAACGGAACAAACACACTTCATGATGCCGCTCCTTCGAGGGATATTTTCAATGGTCTGTATACCCTCATTGAATCAGCCGCTTCTTATGGTTTCATAGTTGTTATCGCCGATTACCTGGGGTTTGGTTCTTCAGAACAGATTGTTCATCCGTATTACCACAGGGAATCAAACGACCTGGCCGTAAAAAACCTTATTCTGGCTGCCAGGGAACTTACAAACGAGAGCAATATACAGGCCGGATGCAACGGAAATATTTTTCTGATGGGCTATTCACAGGGTGGATGGGCAACTCTTTCTGCGGGCAAATATTTTGAGGAAACAGCGCCTTCAGGGATGTCATCAAAAGCCGTTTCATGCGGAGCAGGTGCGTACCAGATGATCCCTTTCTCTGAGCATGTTTTAAGCCTTGTTACTTATCCTACTCCATACTATCTGCCATATTTTATTGAATCGCACAGGCAGAACGGAATGCTCACCGATCCCCTTTCTCTTTTTTTCAGGGAACCCTATGCCTCCCGTATACCCGGTCTTTTCAACGGCCGTTTTTCAGGGGATGAAATTAACCAGCAGCTCACCGACACAGTGGCCAGGCTGGTTACCGAAAATCTGAAAAACCATTTTACCGACGGTGCAGAATTCGCTGGTTTACGGAATGAACTCGATAAAAATTCAATATATGGATGGAGAACCGAAATACCGGTGCGCTTTTATCATGGTACCTCCGATGATAATGTGTATTATGGACAGTCGGTATTAATGCATGAGGACATGCTCCGGCAAGGTTCCTCTGAAGAAAATATTTCCCTTTATCTCCTGGATGGACTCAATCATCAAACGGCACTGGTACCATGGGGAGTCACTACCATAAAATGGTTTCTTTCCCTTTCTGCTCCGTGAAAAATGTAACCTATAAAGTGCTGATCAGTTTTCCCTTGAAGCGATAAAGTAAAGTAATTCTGAAAGGGCATTCCGGGCATCATTGGCGGGGAAATCCTGAAGCAGGGTCAGTGCCGTTTGGATGTATTCGTTCATTTTTTCTGTTGCCTGCGAAATGCCGCCGTTTCTCTCGGCAAATTCTATGACTGTATAAACATCCTTTCCTTTGAGATCCTTTCTGCGCATCATCTTTCTGATTTCCCGGGCTTCGCCTGAAGAAGAATTTTGAAGGGCCAGGATCAGAGGGAGGGTATATTTTCCTTCCCGGATATCATTTCCCGTTGGTTTCCCTGTTAATCCTGTCTTTTGGTAATCGAGCAGATCATCCTTTATCTGAAAAACAATGCCGGCATATTCTCCGAACTGTTTCATCCGCTCGACAATTTCTTCGGAAGCCCCGGCTGAATATGCTCCGGAGGCAGTGCATGAAGATATTAGCGCCGCCGTCTTCTTACGGATAATTTCAAAATACTCCTCGGCCGTAATGCCATTCCGGCGCGATTTCTGTATCTGAAGAAGCTCTCCTTCGCTCATTTCGCGCACCGCATCCGAAACGATCTCCAGAAGGCGGTATTCCTTATGTTTGACAGCAAGTAACAGTCCCTTTGCCAGCAAATAGTCGCCAACCAGCACGGCGACCTTTGATTTCCACAACGCATTGAGACTGAAAAATCCGCGCCTTTCGTACGATTCATCCACCACATCATCATGGACAAGAGTGGCGGTATGAAGCAACTCAATAAGAGAAGCTGCAACAAAGGTACTGTTGTTCACCTGCCCGTGAAGACGTGCCGATAGAAAAACAAACAGCGGCCTGATTTGCTTACCCTTCCTTCGAAGAATAAAGTTGGTAATAAAATCAAGAAAAGGGATGGAGCCCTTTAATGCCTCCCGGAATACTTTTTCAAATTCAGCAAGCTCCTGCTTAACGGGTTTTCTGATCTTTTCGAGCTCTCCCATACGTTTTGTAATCGCGACAAATATAGGAATTATCTGTATCAAATTCTTTTCGGTTCTTTCACAAGCAGTGTACTTCCATAAACAAGGCGGCCAATAAAATGTTGCCAAACGTGGAATTATTTTAGAACTATTTATATAATAATTTGAAAAACAAAATATTATAATTATTTCTCTTTGGAATCAAATATATTTATATATTTGCATATCTTAAACCATTACTATGGATTCAGGACCCGCATCTTTCCCGTTTAAGGTTGACGAAGTAAAAGGTTTCTCCGCCGAGCAGTTTACTTCGGAACAACTTGACCGCGCTGCTGTTATGCTCAAGGCTATGGCCCATCCGGCCCGGATTGCCATTCTGAACCTGCTCAATGAAGGCAAAAAACTTACCGTGACAGAAATTCACGAAATGCTTCACATGGAACAATCTGTGGCATCCCACCACCTGGGAATACTTCGCGATAAAGGCATTCTTTCCTCGAAACGCGAAGGGAAAAATACCTACTATTTTATTAAAAATCCCGGCTTTCTGGGAATTATTGACTGTATCAACCGGTGTGCCTGCCTCTGAAACCTGGCACGCCCATTGTTTTTTCAGATAGTTTGAATATGCCAGTAATCCGTATAACAAAAGAGTTTCATTTTGAAATGGCGCATGCCCTGTGGAATTATGATGGCCCTTGCCGGAACATCCATGGTCATTCCTATGCGCTCTTTGTCACCATTTCAGGAGAACCAATGCAGAATCCCGGCCATCCGAAAAACGGTATGCTTATGGATTTCTCTGAACTCAAAAACATAGTAAAAACACAGATCGTTGACCAGTTTGACCATGCACTGGTGGTCAACAAAAATACTCCACCTGATTTTGCTGCACAGGCGAAAGACCTTTTCGGAAAAATTCATTTTCTCGACTACCAGCCTACCTGCGAAAATCTGATTGTCGACATGGCTAACCGGTTGCGGAAGAGCCTTCCCTCTGCTGTCAGGCTTCATAGCCTGAAGCTTTACGAAACAGCCGGTTCGTATGCTGAATGGTATGCCGATGATAATTCCTGATGGCATAGCCATAGGCCTTCCGTCTTACATCAGACCCAAATACCTGTCCCCCTTTCGGTTAGAAACATTTCCGGTTCCTTTAAACAGGTTTCCTATGAAAATGTAGGATTTAGTAAGCAAGAACACCCATACAGGATTCATACCGTGTTTAAAAGGAAATTTTTCTGAAAAATTGGAGCCGCATGCCCGCCGCCCAAGCATAACAGGTAGCCCGGGAGGGTATGAATGCCGGAATATTTGGAATTACAGCAAAGGATCAACGCTAAAGTCGGGAAAAGAAATTAACCGGGGTCTAAAGGGCGGCGCTTCTGACCTCAGGCGGTAAACGAATGCGCCTCACTCGAAACACAAAACATTTTTACTACCTTCGTAAAAAACTCTTCCCCATGTCTGCGGCCGATACTTCTCCCAGGCTCGTCCTTGTTGATGCCTATGCGCTGATTTTCCGGGCCTATTATGCCTTCATCAACAGCCGGATGACCAATGCCAGGGGCCTGAATACATCAGCAATCTACGGGTTCACAGCGGCTCTCGAAGATGTAATCCGAACGCAGAAACCAACGCACATAGGTGTGGTATTTGATCCTTCAGGTCCCACGTTTCGCAACGAACTCTATCCTCCTTATAAAGCCAACCGGGAGGAGACTCCTGAACCGATAAAAGTGGCCGTTCCCTGGATAAAAAAAGTGATTGAGGCATGGAACATCCCTATTCTTGAGGTACCTGGTTTTGAGGCCGACGATGTGATTGGAACCATGTCGCGCCTGGCCGAAAAGAAAGGCTTTTATACCCTCATGGTTACTCCTGATAAGGATTTTACCCAGCTTGTAACACCCAGGGTTAAAATGCTGAAACCCGGACGGTCGGGAGGAGAAGCTGAGATTATCGGGCCGGAGGAAGTTACCAAACGTTTTCAGGTGGACCACCCTTCTCAGGTAATTGATATCCTTGCTCTCTGGGGTGATACCTCCGATAATGTACCCGGAGCTCCGGGCATTGGCGAAAAAGGAGCAATCAAACTGATCAGCCAGTTTAAATCAATTGAAAATTTGTACGCAAACATTCATCTTTTACCTGAAAAAACACGTAATATTTTATTAAATAACAAAGAATTAATTGAGCTGTCAAAAAAGCTGGTTACCATTAATTGCAGTGTTCCGGTGGAATTTATTGAACCGGAACTTAAAATGACAAATCCTGATATACAGAAAATCAGCGAAATATATAGTGAACTCGATTTCAGAAGCCTGTTGAACCGCATCCGCCAGAATCCGCCACTCACCGAAGAAAGTACCGCAAAGGAAAAAGGACGTTCAGTAAGCGTAAACCCGGCACAGACAAGCCTTTTTCCGGCCGACAATGAGCAGTCTTTGATCTCAGGCTTTGCGGGCAGGGATTCTTCTGAACAGGATGCTTCCGGTGCTGTGTTCAAAACAATTAACGATGTTCCGCATGATTACAGGCTGGTTGTTTCAGAACGCGACGTACAGCAACTTGCTGACTTTCTCGGAAAGCAGAAAGAATTCTGTTTCGATACCGAGACAACCTCCCTTGATACCCATACGGCCGACCTGGTGGGAATTTCGGTTTCAGCCGAGCCCGGTAAAGCATGGTTTGTTTACACGTGGAACAATGAGAAAATTATGGAAATTCTCCGGCCAGTGCTGGAAAATGAAAAAATTGGGAAAATCGGCCAGAACATGAAATTTGACCTGGCTGTGATGGCCCACAGAGGCATCAATGTGAAAGGAGAGCTGTTTGATACCATGGTGGCACATTATCTGCTGCAGCCGGAGGAAAGGCACAGCATGGATTTTCTGGCCCGGAAATTCCTGGGGTACAATCCTGTACCCATCACAGAACTGATCGGAGAAAAGGGGAAAAATCAGCTGAGCATGGCCCAGGTAAAGCCTGAAGAAGTGTCGGAATATGCTGCCGAAGATGCCGATGTTACCCTTCAATTGAAACACATCCTGGAAAAACTTCTTTCAGAGGCCGGCCTTATGCAACTGTTCCGTGAAATTGAAATGCCCCTTGTGCGGGTACTTACCGAAATGGAATGTACAGGAGTGAAAATTGATACGGAAGCCCTGAACGATTATGCCCTTTTGCTTACAAAAGAAATGAATTCGGTTGAGGAAGAAATTTATTCCCTGGCCGGAATGCGTTTTAACATCGGATCGCCCAAACAACTGGGAGAGGTTCTGTTCGAAAAACTGAAAATTGCTGAAAACGTAAAGAAAACAAAGACAAAACAGTATGCAACTTCAGAAGAAGTTTTACTCGAACTCAAAGGTGCCCATCCTGTGGTGGAAAAAATTCTCGACTACCGCTCCTACAAGAAGCTTCTTTCTACCTATGTTGAAACGTTGCCGCGGCTGATTAATCCGAAAACGGGGAAGATACACACTTCGTACAACCAGACCATCGTTGCCACCGGCCGTCTGAGTTCCACAAATCCCAACCTGCAGAATATCCCGGTGCGCGATGAGCGCGGCAGGGAAATCAGGAAAGCATTTATCCCGTCAGACCCGCAGGGATGCCTTCTTTCGGCCGACTATTCGCAGATTGAACTGCGCATTATGGCACATTTCAGCGAAGATCCTTCCATGATCGAGGCCTTTGAAAGGGGAGAGGATATTCATATTGCCACAGCGGCTAAAATCTATAAGGTTTCACGTGAAAACGTTACCCGTGAAATGAGGAACAGAGCCAAAACCGCCAATTTTGGCATTATCTACGGCATTTCGGCATTTGGATTATCCCAGAGGCTGGGAATACCCCGCCGGGAAGCCGAAGAACTCATACGGGAGTATTTTCATAATTTTCCGGGAGTTCACCGGTATATGCAGGAGGCTATCCGTAAAGCGCGCGAAAAGGGATATGCTGAAACCATGTTCGGCCGGAGGCGTTTTCTGCCCGAAATCAATTCGCAAAACGGAAATATCAGAGGAATGGCCGAGCGAAACGCTATTAATACCCCCATTCAGGGAACAGCCGCCGATATTATCAAGCTGGCTATGATCAGCGTCAACAAACGCCTCCATCAGCAGAAACTCCGTTCGCGGATGATCATGCAGGTACATGATGAACTGGTATTTGATGTGGCACCAGGTGAAGTGGAAGTTGTGAAGGAGATAGCAGTGCAGGAAATGCAGAATGCCTGCCGGTTAAAGGTTCCTCTGGTTGTGGATGTCGGTACCGGCGCCAACTGGCTTGAAGCACATTGAAATTCTTTCTGATATGCCTGTTACGGTTTATTATCATGGAATACTGGCTGACATAGCTCACCGGTTCGACGATGAATACGACCCTGTCCGCTCCACAGAAAACCTGCTGAAGCAGTTTTACGAAAAATATCCTGCGGCGAAGCAATACGTTTTCCGTGTGGCGGTTAACAACAGGATCATTTCAGGCAACAGTCCGGTTTCTGACGGGGATACCATCGATCTGATACCCCCCTTTCCTGGCGGCTGATTTTTTTCTGCCAATAAAACAACCGGTGCACCCTTATACAGCTTTGACAAAGGGACACACCGGTGATTAAGAAGTAGTTTCATCCGTCAACGCAAGATCGGTCTAATGCCGCCCGTAAACAAGCACTGTTGCCTTTTCTCCGCTGAAATTTTTTGTGTCGTACCAGAATACAATCTTCTCAATCAGCCGTTTGTTTCCGGGCAGGTCAATCAGGCGTGAGGCACTGCCGCGGCGAAACTGATGCCGCAACGCAACTTCCTGCGTGTCTCCGTTTTCAAAGTGAATAACGCACCGGTGCATGTTCAGCGAACCGTCTTTTACCACAATCCGGATGGCATTAAAGGCTCCTTCCCTCCAGGTGACGGGTATTACATCCCTGTCGAGGCGAAAATCCACGGTGCGGCTTCCGAGAAGCTCCCAGCGTTCCCTTCTCTGGGCTGAAAGATCCGTTACCGACATGAAAAGAAACGAGCTCATAAGAATGAGCAGTAGTTGATAATGATAGCGTTTCATACTTGTAATGATTTGTTTAAAAGTTGGATGAAAAATCATGGCCGGGGTTTAATCTTGTTTTGCATAAACAACAAAAATTGTTCCGTAAAATTCATTCAGGAGGCTTATTTAGAGGAGAAAGGCATACGTCCGACGCAACAATTTCATTGCATCAGGGTACAGGATCATATCCGTGTCCTCCCCAGGGATGACAGCGCAGAACGCGTCGGATGGCCAGGTAAAGGCCTTTGAACGGGCCATGCTTCTTCAGCGCTTCGACAGCATATTCCGAACATGTCGGCGTGAAACGGCAGGAAGGAGGCTTAAGCGGTGAAATAGCATACCGGTAAAATTTCACCATACCAATGAAAAGGGCATTAAGTCCCTTTTTCAGCATGCCGTACAACCATTGCAAGAAGTTTGTCAATCTGTTGTGAGATTTCATGATAGGTAGCAATTTCCTTTCCTGTGTAAATCAGGCCTATATCTATGCAAAGAGTGTGCTTTTCCAGTTCTTCGTAAAAGGAAGTTTTAAGCTGGCGGTATGCTTCCCTGATACGCCTTTTTATGAGGTTTCTGTCGTGCGCTTTGCGGAATGTTTTCCGTGGAACCGAGATCAGAACCCGCGCCGGAGATAAGTGGCCCTGGCCGTCGCATGATACCCAGACCAGCTTCAGCGGATGCCGCGATACAGTTTTTCCGTTTTCAAACAGCCTGGAAACCGACCGTTTACCCCGAAGAATCTCATGCTTTCTGAATGTGGCCATAGTGGTCTTATTCATCTCCGGAACGGCCGGAAACAGACCTATTTCTTGTTGTTGTTTTTTTGTGCTTCCCGGATATACTTCTCGAGCGCCATCGTCATACTGGGTGCTTCAGGGGCAGGTGCCTGGATGTCCAGACGAAGCCCGCTTTCCTTGACAGCTTTTGCGGTTTCAGCTCCAAACGAAGCAATTTTAATCTCATTCTGCTGGAATTCGGGAAAATTCTGCAGCAGCGACTTTATGCCGGAAGGACTGTAAAAGACGATAATGTCGTAATTCAACAGCGAAAGGTCGGAAAGGTCATTGCTCACAGGCCGGTATAAAATCGCCTTGGTAAAGTTGATTTTGTTCTTCTCCAGGGTTTCCGGTATATCTTTCTTATGTTCTGCCGACAGGGGAAGAAGAAATTTCTCGTCTTTGTGCTTCAGAATCACATCCATCAGATCAGCAAAGCAGGTTTTACCGTAGAAAATCTTTCGCTTCCGGTAAACAATGTATTTCTGAAGATAAAAAGCAATGGATTCGGTCAGACAGAAATACTTCATGGTTTCCGGAACAGTAATCCGCATTTCTTCGCAAATACGGAAGAAATGATCGACCGCCGTACGGCTCGTCATAATAACAGATGAATGATCCAGAATGTTGATCCGTGTCTGACGGAATTCTTTGGCCGTCACAGGCTCAATCTGAATAAAAGGCCTGAAGTCAATTTTAATGTTATGTTTCACAGCCAGTTCCTGATAAGGCGACTTCTCATGTTCTGGCTGGGACTGTGAGACTAAAATGGATTTGATTTTCAAGGCTTTCTGTTTTTAAGGTTTACATTCCGGTTAGATCCCGGACTATCTTATATCCTAAAAGAACAGGTAAAATTTCAAGGGCACAAAGGTACAAAATCAGATAAAATTTTGGTACATGATACCGGGAAGCGGTGCGCAGGCCTCTGTAAAGCCGCTCAATGTAAAGGATTCCAACCAGTACGCCTGCTGCAGCAAGAAACACTCCGGGAGAAATGCCCCGGAAATAAGCTCCGAGCAATACAAAGGGAAGAAGAACCAATCCGGTTTTGATGTAGAAATTCCTTACAAAAAAGTAATACTCTCCGAAAACCTTGTTGCTCTGGAAAAGCTCTCCGGTAACATACAGCAAAATGCGCCTCAGGACAATGATTCCGGCAGCAACGGCCGATAAACCAAGTGCTGTGACAACCCGCCCGGTGTATTCTCCCCCTTCACCGTTCAGCAGAAGATAAATGGCCAGGGGAGTAATGAGAATAAAGTTCAGCAGCAGAAGAAAAAATACCTGGCTGGTGAAAAGATTCCGGCTTTTGTAAAGGCTGAGCGCCTGGTATTCGTTGGTAAGCGCCATGAGAACACGGTTAAAATAACGTTCATACAACATTCTGGCAGTGCTGAGCACCAGAAGTCCTGCAAGAAACAAAAGAAAAAACCAGTCGGGAAGTATCTGATTCCTTTGTATTTCCTTTCTGAAAGAAGGCTGTCCGCTACTTACAGAAGAAAAGACCTGCAGGCCTGACGAAGCGGAATGCCCATCGGTAAATCCCATCCAGTCTTTCAATGCACCGGAAGGCAAGGCTTCCGGCAGTTCAGGAACATACTTTTCAATCGGAACAGGAGTATCTGTATTTGGTTGCTTTGCAGGAACCGTAACCGATGATTGTTTCAGAACAGCCTTCCATCCTGCATAGGTTGTGTCCCGTAACGTGTTTTTTAGAGAAGTGTCGTTTCCTTTGGTGGCAAAAGAAACCTGTTTTGCAGGCAATGATTCAGCCTTTTCCAGTGTATCGGAATTTTGGGCAAGGTATTGAAAATCAAGAATATTCATATAAAACGTTCCCTGACCCATCACCCGCTAAATTTTGCGCAAAGGTACAAAGAAAAATTAATTCAATACAGAACAAATATTGGCCCTGAAAATCCCATCAGGATTTCTCTCCTGTCTTCATTTGTCAATTGCATAAATTTACATTCTTTAAAAGAAAATGCAAATAAATAGGGATAAAGAAGGAGAATAATATATATTTCATTTGAAAAATTAATAATAACAGAGGGGTTGTACTGAAAAAATATTATTTTTGTCCGATAGAATAAAAATTTGCAAAATGTGTGGTATTGTTGGAGTATTTGACCTCAAAATTCCTTCTCAGGATCTGCGCCAGCAGGTGTTAAACATGTCAAAGAAGCTGCGGCACAGGGGTCCCGACTGGTCAGGAATTTTTGTATGTGACAAGGCTTTGCTGGCACACGAACGACTGGCTATCGTTGATCCTCAGTCTGGGAAACAACCCCTGTACAGTAAAGACGGTAACCTGGTTCTTGCCGTTAACGGAGAAATATACAACCATCAGTCTTTCCGGAACCGTTACAAAGACAGTTACCCCTTTCTTACCAATTCAGACTGTGAAGTAATTCTTGCCTTGTACAGGGACAAAGGGCCGGACTTTCTGGATGAACTGAACGGAATATTTGCTTTTGCCCTGTACGATAAAGAGAAGGACGCATATCTGATTGCCCGTGACCACATTGGTATCGTACCGTTGTATATGGGCTGGGATGCACACGGAAATTTCTATGTGGCCTCCGAACTGAAAGCCCTTGAGGGAGTATGTACAAGCTACAAGGAATTTCCTCCGGGCCATTATCTTTTCAGCAGGGAAGGCCAGCTCAAGCGCTGGTACGGGCGCGATTGGGAAGAGTATGAAGCAGTGCAGAACAATGAAACCAGCATTGGCGATTTGCGAAGGTCGTTTGAAGATGCTGTGCACCGTCAGTTAATGACCGATGTTCCTTACGGAGTATTGCTTTCGGGAGGACTTGACTCGTCCATCGTATCAGCAGTGGCCAAAAAATTTGCCGCACGGCGTATCGAGACAAACGACCTGAAAGATGCCTGGTGGCCCAGCCTGCATTCCTTTGCAATCGGCCTGAAAGGATCGCCTGACCTGGCTGCGGCGCAGAGAGCTGCAGAACATATCGGAACAATTCACCATGAAATCCACTTCACCATTGAAGAAGGGCTTGATGCCATCAGGGACGTTATTTATCATATTGAAACCTACGATGTAACAACCGTAAGGGCTTCCACGCCAATGTACCTGATGGCCCGTGTAATCAAATCAATGGGCATTAAAATGGTGCTCTCCGGTGAAGGTGCTGACGAAGTTTTCGGTGGCTATCTCTATTTTCATAAAGCACCCAATGCCCGGGCATTTCATGAAGAAACCGTAAGGAAGCTGAAAAAACTGCATCTTTATGACTGCCTGAGGGCAAACAAATCACTGGCTGCATGGGGAGTGGAAGGTCGTGTCCCTTTTCTCGACAAGGAATTTCTTGATGTAGCCATGCGGCTGAACCCTGAAGACAAGCGTCCCAAAGAGGGCAGGATGGAAAAATGGGTCCTCAGAAAGGCTTTCGAGGATCTTCTTCCTGAAAATATCGCCTGGAGACAGAAAGAACAGTTTTCCGACGGGGTTGGCTACAACTGGATTGACACCCTGAAAGATATGACCAGTAAAGCCGTTTCAGACCAGCAGCTGGCCAATGCCCGATACCGTTTCCCCATCAATACCCCGATGAGCAAGGAGGAATACTTTTACCGCTCGGTCTTTAGTGAACATTTTCCGTCCGATTCGGCTGCTTCCTGCGTTCCTTCGGTTCCTTCGGTAGCATGCAGTACGGCCGAAGCCCTGGCCTGGGATGAGGATCTGCGCAAAAATATTGATCCCTCAGGAAGAGCGGTGAAAAACGTTCATAAGGATGCCTACAAATAGGGTGATATTTCATTTATTGCCTGGCGGTTCCACGTGAATCTGCACATCAAGGTGCGGAATGCGTTTCTTAAGGTCTTCTTCAATCTGGTTGCAGTATTCATGCACCTCATCCAGTGTTTTGTTTCCCGCCATCTCAATATGCATGTCAACAAACTTGTAATTTCCTGCCTTGCGGGTACGAAGGTTATGCAGTTCAAAGGAGTGTTCATTAACAACCTTATGAATGGTACGGATATCCTCATCACCAAGGGAACTGTCAAGCAGAGGGGAATAAGCTTTGCGCAAAAGCTGCCAGGCCTCGAAAATAATAAGGCCAGCCACCGCAATGGCAATGAAGGGGTCGAGCAAATGCACGTCGGTTATCCAGATGAGCAACAAACCGGTACCAACGCCAAGCGAAGTAAGCACATCGGTTTTAAGGTGCAGGGCGTCAGCTTCAAGAGCCACTGAGTCAGTTTCTTTTGCTACCTTATAAAGCTGGCGCGAAACAATAAAATTAACCAGGGCGGAAATGAACATTACCAGCCCACCCCATCCGATGGCCTCAATCGTGCTTTCGCCAAGCAGTTTTTTAACGGCTTCGATGATAATCCATACCGCTGCCACAAAAATCAGGGCCGCTTCAATCACTCCCGACACATTCTCAAACTTGCCATGACCATAAGGATGGTTCCTGTCGGGAGGAGTATCGGAAACTTTTACCGAGAAAAAGGCTATTACGGCAGCTACCAGATCAATGGAAGAATGAATCGCCTCAGATAAAATACTGACCGATCCTGTGACAATACCGGCCAGCACTTTAATAATGATAAGAAAGCTGTTGGAGGCTACCGACAGCCTTGCAACCTTTGTTTTTCGTGTATTCATAAACCCTGCATAACCGGACGGTTCACCGCCGGATATAAAACGCAAAATTATGAAAATGTAGCTATTTTTTATTGTAAGATGGTTAAGTTGTTTTACATTCTCCTTTTTACCTCCTCTTTATCGGTTTTCTGTTTTTTAAAAGAATGGATTCATCGCGCTTATAGCATTATATACTTTATCTTTGTTAAAAAATATGCTTTCATGCCCGCTATTAATCTTATTCTTCCTGCATTTTTCCTTTCCTTTTTCCTTGCTGTACTTCTTCTTACAAAGAAAAACAGGACGGTATCTGACCGGGTTCTTTCGGGCTATTTTCTGATTGCGGCAGTCATTATATTATTGGCTTACCTCGAAATGCTGAACCGGAACAACGGATACCGCTGGCCATGGCTCATTCATGCATCCACCCCTTTC
>JAAYUG010000093.1 GCA_012517825.1 Bacteroidales bacterium
GCGCAGAGCATCGATGTCAAGGCCGGAATCCGTTTCATCCAGAATGGCAAGGCGCGGTTCAAGAACAGCCATCTGAAAGATTTCGTTCCGTTTCTTTTCGCCGCCGGAGAATCCTTCATTTACCGACCGACCTGTAAGCTGGCTGTCCATTTCAACCAGTTCGGCTTTCTGGCGCATAAGCTTCAGGAAGTCGGAGGCAGAAACCGGTTCAAGGCCTTTGTATTTCCGATGTTCGTTCAGAGCCGTACGCAGAAAGTTTACCATGCTCACGCCGGGTATTTCAACCGGATACTGGAATCCTAAAAAGATTCCCTTCCGGGCTCTTTCCTCGGCAGGCATGCTAAGAAGGTTTTCTCCGTCGAACAGCACTTCTCCTTCGGTTATTTCTGCAAAATCACGCCCTGCAATTACTGAGGCCAGAGTGCTTTTCCCAGACCCGTTAGGGCCCATGATGGCATGTACTTCCCCGGGTTTAACCTCAAGATTGATTCCTTTCAGAATTTCCTTACCTTCGATTTTTGCTTTTAAATTCCTGATAATTAACATAATGTATTATTTAGCGTATTACGGATCTTTCATCCCACACTTCCTTCGAGGGATATTTGCAATAGTTTTTGTGCTTCCACGGCAAATTCCATGGGAAGTTTATTCAGCACTTCGCGGGCATAGCCGTTAACGATGAGCCCTACGGCATCTTCAGTGCTGATGCCCCGCTGGTTGCAGTAAAATATCTGATCTTCGCCGATTTTGGATGTAGTTGCCTCGTGTTCCACCACTGACGACTGATTGTCGACCTCAATGTAGGGGAAGGTGTGAGCGCCGCATTTGTCGCCGAGAAGCAGGGAGTCGCACTGGGTGTAATTGCGGCAGTTTTCGGCTCCTTTGGTAATTTTCACCAGGCCCCGGTAACTGTTGTTGCTGTGTCCGGCTGAAATTCCTTTTGAAACAATCCGGCTGCGGGAGTTTTTTCCTATGTGAATCATTTTTGTTCCGGTGTCAGCCTGCTGACGGTTATTGGTCACAGCAACGGAATAGAATTCGCCGCTTGTATTGTTGCCCCTGAGTATTACGCTGGGATATTTCCAGGTGATGGCTGAACCGGTTTCCACCTGCGTCCAGCTGATTTTGGAATAGTCGCCTTTGCAGATGCCGCGTTTGGTGACGAAGTTATAGATACCGCCTTTCCCTTCCCGGTCGCCGGGATACCAGTTCTGTACGGTGGAATATTTAATTTCAGCCCGTTCAAGGGCAACGAGTTCAACCACCGCCGCGTGAAGCTGATTTTCATCGCGCATGGGAGCAGTACACCCCTCAAGGTAGCTGACGTAGGCATCGGTATCAGCAATGAGCAGAGTTCTTTCAAACTGCCCGGTATTGGCCGCATTGATACGGAAGTAGGTACTGAGTTCCATGGGGCACCTGACTCCCTTCGGTATGTAACAGAACGACCCGTCACTGAATACGGCTGAATTGAGGGCGGCAAAGTAATTGTCGGTGTAGGGAACAACACTGCCCATGTATTTCTTTACCAGCTCGGGATGTTCCCTGATAGCTTCGCTGAAGGAACAGAAAATAATCCCAAGGTCAGCCAGGGTTTCCTTGAAGGTGGTCTTGACGGAAACGCTATCCATGACAGCGTCAACAGCAACGCCGGCAAGGTGTTTCTGTTCCTCGAGGGGAATGCCAAGCTTGTCGAATGTGGCTTTCAGCTCGGGATCCACTTCATCCAGGCTGGCCAGTTTGGCTTTCTGCTTCGGTGCAGCATAATAAATAATGTCCTGAAAATTGATTTCAGGAATTTGCAGATGCGCCCAGCGGGGCATTTTCATGGTAAGCCAGTGCCGGTAGGCTTTCAGGCGGAATTCAAGCATCCAGTCGGGTTCCTGTTTCTTTTCAGAGATCATACGGATTACATCCTCGTTCAGCCCTTTGGGAATGACATCCGTTTCGATATCAGTATAAAACCCGAACTTGTATTCTCCTTTGGTCAACCCGTCCAATATCTGATCCTGTTCAACAGCCATGGGTGATACTATTTATGTGCATGTAAAACAACAAAATGGGCACAATGTTTAATCTAATTTAGATTAAATTTAAATACGCAAATTTACGAATTAATTGTTAATATGTACCTTTGCAACCATTAATTCAACCTGGATGGATAAAGACAAACGTTCTCTGACCCCGCTCTCTGAGCTTGGTGAATTCGGCCTGATCCGGCATCTTACGGAAAATATCCGGTTAAAACATCCCGGTACAGTAAAAGGTGTTGGTGACGATGCCGCCGTTTTTGACTACAGCGGGAAACTGGTGGTAGTCACTACCGACATGCTGGCCGAGGGGATTCATTTCGATCTGGTGTATACGCCGTTGAAGCATCTTGGCTATAAGGCCATTGCTGCCAACCTTTCCGATGTGTATGCCATGAACGCCACTCCCAGGCAGGTGTTGGTTTCGCTTGCCATTTCGGGAAAATTCGCTCTGGAACATTTGGAAGAGTTGTATCAGGGCATTTATCTGGCGTGTGAAAAGTACAACGTTGACCTGGCAGGGGGCGATACCAATCCTTCGCTTACTGGGCTGATCATCAGTGTTACGGCTTTGGGGGAAGTGCAGAAAGAGGATGTGGTGTACCGGAACGGGGCCAAAGAGAATGACCTGATCTGCGTTTCGGGAGATCTGGGAGCAGCCTACCTGGGACTGCAGATTCTTGAACGGGAGAAGAAGCTTTTCCATGCTCATCCTGATTTGCAGCCGAAGCTGGAGGCTTACGAATATATTCTTCAGCGGCAGCTCAAACCGGAACCACGGCGCGACATTATTGAATTTCTGCAGCGTGAAAACCTGAAGCCTACGTCGATGATCGACATATCCGACGGATTGTCATCAGAATTGATGCATCTCTGCACTTCATCGGGTGTGGGGTGCAGGGTGTACCAGGAAAAGATACCGGTAGCGGAAGAAACTGCCAGGGTAGCAGAAGAACTGCATCTTGAACCGGTTACCTGTGCGCTGAACGGGGGGGAAGACTATGAATTGCTTTTCACTATTCCTCTGGAACATTATGATAAAGTCCGTTTCCGTGAAGGGATATCCGTTATCGGGCATATTGTGCCTGCTGAAGAAGGAATGCATCTGGTAACGGAAGCCGGGGAAAACATCCCGTTGAGGGCGCAGGGATGGGACGGGATCAGCCGCGAGTAAACCGCCTCAGAGTTCGTTATCTTCGTCCTGCTTGCTGAAGGGGCCTTTAATAATGCCCCTCTGGGAGTTTTTAATGAAGTTGATAATGAGGTCTCTTTCAGGCGAGCTGGGCAGTTCGCGTTCTACGGCAGCCACGCCCTGACTCCGGTTCATTCCCCGCATGTAGATATAGCGGTAGATTTCGTGAATTTCTTCGATCTTTTCGGGGGTAAAATTCCTCCGGCGCAGGCCTACAACGTTGAGTCCCATGTATCGGAACGGATCGCGGCCTGCCAGCACAAAGGGAGGAACATCCTGTCCCACCTTGGAGGTGGCCTGAACAAACGCGTGGGTGCCAATGCGGACAAACTGATGAACGCCCGACATAGCGCTGACAATGGCCCAGTCTTCTACCACCACTTCTCCGGCAAATCCTACGCTGTTGCCAACAATGCAGTTATTGCCCACATTGCAATCGTGGGCAATGTGGGCATAGGCCATCACCAGGCAGTTGCTGCCCACAACGGTTTTCCCTTTCGAAGCAGTTCCCCGGTTCACGGTTACAAACTCCCTCAGGGTGGTATTGTCGCCGATTTCGGCCGTGGTATATTCGCCCCGGAACTTCAGGTCCTGGGGGATACCAGCAATAACAGCTCCCGGAAAGACTCTGCAGTTCTTTCCGATTCTGGCTCCGTCCATAATGATGGCTCCCGGTCCGATCCAGGTATCGTCACCGATAACCACATCCTCGTAAATGACGGCAAAAGGGTCGATGCGCACATTGGCGCCGATTTTAGCATTGGGATGAATGCTGGCAAGTGTATTCATGCACTTATTTTACTTTTTCGATCAAGGCCATCATATCAGCTTCCATAACAACGTTTTCGCCCACATAGGCCTGGCCGGTCATATGGACGATGCCGCGACGGATCGGTTCCGCCAGGTCGAGGCGGAATACAATGGTGTCGCCCGGAACCACCATTTTTTTGAATTTCACCGATTCAATCTTGAGGAAGTAGGTGAGCCAGTTTTCGGGATCAGGAACCTGCCGCAGGGCAAGAACTCCCCCTACCTGTGCCATGGCTTCCACCTGCAGTACGCCCGGCATGATGGGGTCACCGGGAAAATGGCCAACGAAGAAGCCTTCGTTCATCGTGACATTTTTAATGCCAACTACGTGGGTGTCACTCAGTTCGTAGATTTTGTCCACCAGAAGGAAGGGAGGCCTGTGGGGCAGGAGCTTCATAATCTGGTTGACGTTCATGATGGGGGCTTTGTTGAAATCGACCTTCGGTACAGCAGGTTTCTTCTTTACTTCCTTTATTTTGTTGCGAAGGATTTTGGCCAGCTGGGTGTTGGCGTGGTGTCCCGGTCGCTTGGCCACCACCTTTGCCTGAATGGGCATGCCAACCAATCCGAGGTCCCCGATGATATCGAGGAGTTTGTGGCGGGCCGGTTCGTTCGGGAAATGGATATCGATGTTGTTCAGAATGCCTTCCGGCTTAACGTGAATCTTTGGTTTATCAAACAGTTCGGCCAGGCGGTCCAGCTCAGCCTGTTCAACGGGCCTGTCGATAATGATGATGGCATTATCAAGGTCCCCACCCTTGATCTGATTGTTCTTCAGCAGAAATTCAAGCTCGTGCAGAAAAACGAAGGTGCGGCACATGGCCACCTGGCTTTCAAATTCATTGAGCGATGAAAGGGTGGCATACTGGTTCCCCAGCACTTTGGAATTGTAGTCGATCATCACATCAATGCTCAGGTGGTCGTCGGGGAAGAGGGTTATTTCAATTCCCTTTTCCGGTTCGGCATAAACAATTTTTTCGGTTACGGTGAAATAACGGCGTTCAGCATTCTGTTCGATAATGCCGGCCTGGCGAAGAGCTTCCACAAATCGCAGGGAACTGCCGTCCATAATAGGGGTTTCCGGTCCGTTCAGCGTAATCAGGAGATTGTCGATACGCATGCCGTAAATGGCTGCCATAACGTGTTCTACCGTAGCTACTTTTACCCCTTTTTCAACGAGCACCGTACCGCGGGAAGTTTCGGTAACATGTTCGGCGAAAGCATGTACCAGCGGCTTATCGGGTAAATCAATGCGTTGAAAAATTATTCCGTGGTTCTCCGGAGCCGGATTAAAGGTTAGTTCAACTTCCAGACCAGTGTGCAACCCCTTACTGCGCAAAGAAACGGGTCTGGATATTGTACGTTGTTTTTCCAAGGTTCCTGATTATTAGTGAATTAACTTTTTGGTTTGAAAGGCGCAATATATAAAAAAAACATGAAATGGATTTTCGGGTTCTGCCTGCCGGGAGGGAATATTATGCTTTGTTTTGATGCTCAATAATTTCCTTAAGTTTTGCCACTTCGCGCTGGAGGTCGATGATCTGTTGCCGCAACTCAGGAAGTCTTCGGGTGACTACGTATATTTTACGGCTTTCGGAAGCTTCATAGGCCGGGGTCCCGAGGTACATCGAACCGGGTGTGCTGATATCTTTCGTAACACCGCTCTGGGCGCCAATAATGATATCATCACCAATTTTGAGATGGCCTACAATACCTACCTGGGCAGCGATGACACAACGGCTTCCGATTTTTGTGGAGCCTGCAATCCCGGTTTGAGCAGCAATAACAGTGTTTTCGCCTATTTCCACATTATGGGCAATCTGGATCAGGTTGTCCAGTTTGGTTCCTTTGCGGATAATGGTTGAATCCATTGTGGCGCGGTCAATGGTTGTGTTGGCGCCAATTTCCACATCGTCTTCGATAATCACATTGCCCAGCTGGGGAATTTTTTTATACACTTTGTTTTCATCGGGGGCAAAGCCAAAACCATCGGAACCAACTACAACGCCGGCATGGAGAATGCAGTTTTTCCCCACTTTGCAGTCGTGGTAAATTTTAACTCCGGGGTACAAAATGGTATTGTCTCCGACCTCCGCATTTCTTCCTACATATACCTGTGGATAAATCCGCACGTTTTTCCCAATGCGGGCGCCTTTGTCAATAACGGCAAACGGACCGACATATGTTCCTTTTCCAACCTTTGCCGAGAAGGCAATGCTGGCTCTCCAGGAACGTCCTTTTGGGCGGCCTTTTTCACTGTTAAACAGGTCGAGCATCATGGCAATTCCCTGATAGGCATTGTCGACGCGCACCAGTGTTGCTGAAACAGGTTTTTGCAACTGGAAGTCCTTGTTGATAAGGATAACCGATGCCCGGGAGGTATACAGGTAGGGCTCGTATTTGGGATTGGCCAGGAAACAGAGAGTACCGGGTTTTCCGGCTTCAATCCTGGCAGGGCGGGTAACCACGGCCTTTGGATCTCCTTCTACGGTTCCTTTAAGGTATTCGGCAATAAACTGGGCAGTAAGTTCCATCGGGGTATTATTTTCTTATTGAATAAAATCAACTTCTTTCGGGTAGCAAAGAAAATGCTTTTGGATCACTTTTGAAAGAACCGAAATGTTGAGCATGTCGGAAGCTTCGGCAATATCGCGGATGGTTCCGTCGTTGAACAGGATCTTGATGTTTTCGTCTTTTGCATCATAGGCGTTGTTCGAAATGGTTTCGTACGCCAGAAGGTAGGGCAGTTCCTCAGGCCGGATTCCATACTGCCGGATGATTTTGCCGCCAAGGTGATCGAGCTCCTTTTCGCTTACCGGCTCGTTTTGCAGTTTTACCCTGAAGAGCCTGCGGTTAATAATATGTGTGGCCAGCAGCGCAAGGATTTTGTCGGGATGTTCCTGCCACACTTTGAGGGAGGAGAGGATGTCGCTGTCATCCAGAAGGGCAAAGTGGTCGATGAGCTCTTTTTTACCAAGGGCTTCCAGGGCGAAGGTTCCTGGGTTATTTTTCCGGAAATAAAGGAAAAAATGCAATGCAGGAGTACAGAAAAGGTCCACGTTCATGTCGGCCAGGTCCCGGGCACGTTTCAGGGCGAGGTACAGCATTTTTTCGGCCGAAAGGACGGTTTTGTGAAAATATACCTGCCAGTACATCAGGCGGCGGGCAATGAGGAATTTTTCGATCGAGTAAATGCCTTTGGCTTCCACCACCAGGTTGTCGTCGACCACATTCAGCATCTTAATGATCCGGTCCGACCCGATGACGCCTTCGGTAACCCCGGTGAAAAAACTATCGCGCTTAAGGTAGTCGAGCCGGTCCATATCGAGCTGGCTGGAAACAAGCTGATGCAGGAATTTTTTGTGGTACTGGCCGGTAAATATTTTCAGGGCGAGTGCCATGCGGCCGCCGAAATCCCTGTCGAGCTGTTCCATCATGAGGCGGGAAAGAACCTCGTGGTGAATGCCTTCGGCAATGGTTTTTTCCAGGGCATGGGAAAACGGTCCGTGTCCGCAGTCGTGCATCAGAATAGCTGCGGTAACGGCTTCTGCCTCCTCATCGGTAATTTCGTGTCCTTTCTGCCGGATAACCTGAATAGCCTGTCCCATAAGGTGCATGGCGCCCAGTGCATGCTGCAGGCGGGTGTGGGTAGCTCCGGGATACACATAACTGGTAAGCCCGAGCTGACGGATACGCTGCAGGCGTTGAAAATAAGGGTGTTCAATAAGATCAAGTACAAAATCAAAGGGAATATTGATAAACCCGTGTACGGGGTCATTGATAATTTTTCTTTTATTCCGGCCGGAAAGAGGCATGAGGCAACAAAATAGGAAACAAAACTCGGAATTTTTAACTAAACAAACAACCTGAATTGTTTTTTGCAGATCCGGTTGCTTTTGAGAAAACCAATTGTTCGACGGGGAACTAAGGACAAGGTGCTGGGTTTGCGGAGTTCCAGAGTTTCAAGGTTCCAGAGTTCCAGGGTTCCA
>JAAYUG010000094.1 GCA_012517825.1 Bacteroidales bacterium
ATTGTGCCGATGAAACAATGCTCTACTCTGATCATCAAGGTAAATATTAACGGAGAAGACGAAGAAATGACTGCCGGGGATGCTGATGAGATATCGTTGAATTCATTGAACCCGGCCTTTCTCCGGGAAGTGCTTCCGGAATTTGACGTGCGGCAGGCCGTAGTGGAAGACCTCCTCCGTATCGCTCTTGTGCTGAACAAATAGTTCAGAACCTGCGGAAAAATAGAGTGCCAGATACACCCATCATGGCATATACTGCGATGCATGATTTGTCCTGCACGCATCATCTTTCAGTCTGATGAATCCATAATTTATCGGGATCTATCAGTGCTCCCCAATCTCAGCCGCCAATGCATTGATTTGTTCCAATCCTTTCAAGGTAGGCTGGGCCATCAACCTGGCAAAAGTTTCATTTTGAATTTCCGCTGATAATTCCGGATCTTTTTAAATCCGATTATTGACAATTAATTATGTTGTAAAACATTTTTTATTCTGAAATTCTGATATATTTTTGATATCATTTTAATATCTGACTTATGAATACCGAAAAATCTTTTCAGCCATGGTCAGGATACCTGGCAGTACTGGTACTTGCTCTGCTTCTGGCAGGGATTATATACTCCGCGGTTCAGGAGATGATCTGGCCCTTTCTGGCGGCGATGTTTCTTTTTATTCTTATTTTGCCGGGTCTGGTTGTTGTCAACCCGAATGAATCAAGGGTTCTTGTTCTCTTCGGCGACTATCGGGGAACCATTAAAAAGAATGGTTTTTTCTGGGTTAATCCGTTTTTTGTAAAGAAGAAGATCTCGCTGCGTGCCCGGAATTTTGACAGCAAGCCAATCAAGGTTAACGATAAGGTTGGAAATCCTATCATGATCGGACTTGTGCTTGTATGGAAAGTGGAAGACACCTACAAGGCTGCCTTTGCGGTAGATGAGTATGAAAACTTTGTGGTGGTTCAGAGCGAAGCTGCTCTGCGCAAGCTGGCCGGGACCTATCCGTACGACAATTTTGAAGACGAATCGGCAGAAGTGACCCTGCGTTCCGCAGGGGATACAGTAAACCATCAGCTGGAAAAGGAAATAGCAGAAAGGCTTGAAATTGCCGGCATTCATGTCATAGAAGCCCGCATAAACTATATAGCTTATGCTTCCGAAATAGCCGGGGCCATGCTGAGGCGTCAGCAGGCCAGCGCTGTTGTGGCCGCCCGGAGCAAAATTGTGGAAGGTGCAGTGGGAATGGTTGAAATGGCGCTTAATCAGCTGGCCGGGAAAAAAATCGTCGATCTGGATGAGGAAAAGAAGGCGGCCATGGTAAGCAATCTAATGGTAGTTCTTTGTTCGGATGAATCGGCACGACCTGTGGTAAATGCAGGAACTCTGAACCCGTAAGATTTTAAACAGAATGTCGGAAAAGAAAGCATTTGTACTGCGCATTGATGCACGGAAGCTGGCGGCAATTGAAAAGTGGGCCGCTGATGAATTCCGGAGCACCAACGGGCAGATTGAGTGGATTCTTGATCAGGCTTTGAAAAAAGCAGGGCGCTGGAAACCGAAAGAAAACGATGAACAATAAAACCGACTTCATTCTACTGGCTAACAACTCCTGCACAATATACCAAAGAGGATGTAACCCACCGTGCGCCTTTCATTATGCGCAATGTGCCGCAAGGTCCGCTTTCACTGCGCTTCAGCAGGGCGCGGAATAAACAGAAAGAAAGATATTCACCAAACCATTACCAAAATGAAGTCACCTGTTTCCTATGAATGTCCCAAATGTTCAGGCCGATTTTATGAACTCAGGGAAATCAGCACAACCGGAAAATTCTGGACCAGAATTTTTAATCTGCAGGTAAACAAATTTACCGCAGTTATTTGCAAAAAGTGCCGGTATACGGAGCTATACCATAGTCCTGTCAGCAAATTTGGTCAGGTAGTGGATTTTGTTGCCGGCAGTTGAACGAATCGAAATATACAACAAGAAGCAATTCCGGCTGTTTCGGTACGCAGCGTTGCTGGTCCCAGACTAACCGGAAGGAAGTGGTTCTCGAGGGCATACCTGACTTCTGATGGGGTAAAGTCACCCTCCGGTCCGATCAGTATGACGGTATCTTTTCCGGCTTCCATTAAGGCAACCAGTTCTTCTTTTGTCTCCTCCATGCAGTGGGCAATAAACCGCTGTGAAGGCGCAGGCTGACGGAAGAATTCCATAAAAGGCACCGGATCGTTTAGCCTGGGCAGCCATGATCTTCCTGATTGTTTCATAGCTGAAATGATGATCTTCTGCATACGGTCGGTTCTTACCCCCGGACGAACCGTTCGTTCACATAAAACCGGAGTGATGACAGCAACACCCAGTTCGGTAGCCTTTTCCAGAAACCACTCAAACCGTTCCTGCTGTTGCAGAGGAGAAATGGCAATATGGAGCATGGGACCGGATGGGTGGGTTTCGGTATGCTGATCTATGACACGAAAAGCACAATGCTGAACTGCATCGTCCGATATTTCAGCTTTTGCAAACGTACCACAGCCGTCGGTAATGCCAATTATATCGCCTCTTCGCAGACGAAGCGATTTTATTCCGTGCCGGGCTTCCGGTTCAGGCAAGATTGCCGGTCCGGTTATCAGATCAGGATAATAAAAAACATGCATAAAACCAATTGAAGGTTGCAGTTATTGATGCGCGTAAAGGTACATTCAATTAGTGAAACTCTGAAAAACCAAAATAATTCATAATTTCATCACTGTGTAAACAACGCCTTCCTTCTGGAAAACAAATTTTATGAAGCGAATTGGTATTATTTCCGACACCCACGGGCACCTGCATTCCCGGGTCAGAGAATTCCTCCAGATAACAGAAGAAATCTGGCATGCCGGTGATATCGGATCGGCTGCGCTGGCGGACGATCTGGAAAAATTCAAACCACTGAGAGCAGTGTACGGAAATATAGATGATCATAACCTGCGCCTGCGATATAAAGAATTCAGCGTTTTTCAGGAAGAAGGTTTCACCATATTGCTGCAGCATATCGGAGGCTATCCGGGCCGATATACATCTGAAATGAAGGAGCGGATCGGGCTGTATCATCCGGGCATCGTTGTATGCGGACATTCCCATATTCTGAAAATACAGTTCGATAAACAAAACAACCATTTGCACATTAATCCCGGAGCAGCCGGGATTTACGGAATGCACCGCTTCATTACCGCCGTCAGGCTTGTACTTGATCATTCCAACATTTCGGATGTTGAAGTGCTGGAAATTCCGAGAACGAAAAATTCCATTCAGGGAAAAAAGCGGGACGATTTATTCTGATGGGGTAGCGGCCTTTCTCTCTTCGAGCACATCCTCATAATGGCGTAAAAACTGACTGATCTTGGTATCGCTTGCCACCATATAAATGTAACCCGGCATTCCTTTTCTTGGCGGCTTCACCTGGCGCTGCTCCGGTTTAAGTACACGCAGCAGGTTATTGAAGTCGCGGTTCGAGGAAATGGCCTGCATAACCTCCCTTGTGTAACCAAAATAGTACCAGGTATTGTCATCAGCCTTCAGAAAGATATCGCAAATGTCGCCGGTCCTTTTTCGGTAAAGTTCGACATATCCTTCGACGTATTTATTGATTTCCCGGCCGTTGATATTGCGCACACCAATGAGTCCGTAACTTTGGTACGAATTGGATTTATTGTTCCATAGCAGGTGAACATCGCCCAGCACCATGGTTTTTGCCAGTTCCACCGGTAAGGATCGCACCTGGCCATAGAGAACAATCTCATCGTAGAACTTTTTGGTTTTTTCCTCTCCTATTAATTCTGTGATATTTTTTCGTATTGCCGGATCGCCAAGACTGATGTTTCCTTTTCCGGGAAGGCTGTCAAAATCGGTTGCAGCGAGTTGCAAAGCCTTGTCCAGAAAAGGAAAATCAACAATCAGAGTGAGATTCAGATAAGGCATATTGGCCGCAAGGTTATGAAAAACCTTGCCGGCAGCTTGCAATTGCATCTGTCCTAAATCAATATTCAGATTTATTTTCCCTTCACCGTGAAAGCGGCATGTATTGCGGTTCAGTGCTATCAGGTTTCCCGGAGAAGCAGGATCCTTCATCCTGGCAAGGGAACCCACAAGGTAGGTAGAAGAGTCCTTCGCAAAGTACAGATATCCTTCGGAGGTTGATATATAACTGTCCTTATAGTTCTTTCTTGGCTGGAAGAAGGCTGAATATACATGAACCGAGTCGTTGTCCATCAACATGCCTGCATACAGATTGTTTCTGTTCACGTCCATTGGCTGGGCTGAAACAGGAATCAGAATGCTGTCGGGGTTGATCCGGGTTTCAAAAGCAACCCATCTCCGGGATAAGGGTTCGCAGGCATAGTTGAGCATAACTGCTCCTCTGAAATTGAGAAGCCTGTCGCGGGCATTCAGCATAACCCGACCCTGGTAGGCATAGTTCGGGCTCAAAGTAAACTGATCCGTTTCAGCAATCTCACCCCGGGCTATTGTCTGGATGGAGTCGTCAACTGAAATCTCAGTCAGATGAATCCTCTGAACGGATTTATTTTCGTCAACATAGTCGTACCAACCGTTTCCGGAATATTTGTACCGGCTGGCAATTTTGACCTTTGCTGTATGGATCCTGTGAAATTTGGTTTTTGCATCGGCAATGATCACGGAACTATCCATGGGAAGCATATCGGCTTTTTCGGCCACAGAAAGGAATTCATGAGCGGGATAAACAAGCGCATCAGCCACACGCACAAAGCGCACTCCCGTGGCATGCAACACATTGGAATTGTAATCGTATGTGGCTTTAGGAGAGATAAAACTCAAAGAATCCTGATCTTTCCTTACTGAAATATACCTTGCTCCCGTGAGGGTAAAATCAACCGAGTCAATCACATTTTTGTAAGGCGCTGGTACCTGTTTGGTGTTAAATGGTTTGGCCGACAGAAGATCGATCTTCTGCTGATCCATAAACCACACCATCTGGTCGATATAACTGATGTACTGATTTTCCGGGAGGGTAGTAAGGGTATAGTCGGAATTTGAACTGAAAGTACCCTGCCGTTTGGCGAAGTCAATTTCGGTTCGCAGGTTTTGCGCCAGCAAAGTATATACTGAGGGTTTGGCCGACCGCAGGCTGAAGGAAGCCGTATCGGCCAGAAAACGGTCTGATCTGAATGCGTAACGATCGGAGACAAGAACCGCTGATGTCAGGTCAACCGTTCCGTTTCCCGAAAGTCCCGATGGTGCAAGTTTCAGATTTCCTGCCAGGGTTGCCTGCTGACCGTACATGGTAAAGGGAGTTTTCCCCTGGTAAGCAAACAACTGATCATGATATGGTTCCCAGTGGACGGTAAGATCGTTACCCGCAGTTTCAGGAAATGATCCTCCGTCGGGTTGCTTTCTGACAGAAAATCTTTTTGCCTTTGCATTCAGGGAATCGGGGTAAAAAAACATTGCCTCTGATTCGGTTGTTGACGTGAGATAATCAAATGAACCGTTTCCTGTCAGCCCTTTGTTGCTCAGGTTTGCCTGACGGTAAAAACGTCCTTTCCCCAGGTAAATGGGCAATCCTTCAGCCGGGGCAATAATATCGAACCCCAGCGAATAATCGGGCTGAAGCACCAGCGTTTGTTCCATTTCAGGGAAAATACCCGCCGATACAAACTTTCCCCTGAATCGCATATCGTTTTTGCTGAAACGGTCGAGGCTGTCAATTACAAAAGGGGATACCTGAAAATAAAACTTATCGCGGGCGTAAACGCCCTTCTGAATATCAGGATTGTCAAAATAAACATAGGAATTTTCCCTGCTCTGAAAAACAGGATATTGTTTCAGCCCTTTCACTCCTGATTTATTGGAAGGATCATCAATCAGGAGATCACCGGTGAGGTTCTGAATAATGTTCTTTACACCGGCCAGTTTAGCAAAACCGAAATTGTCCCGTTCGTCGGTCTGCACACGTATGCTTAAGGAATCAACCTTCTGAAGATTGATTTTGAACTGTTCGTAATCGAAAAAGAAATTACTGCCGTAAAAGGTAAACAACCCGGCGTCAATGCGCCCGCTGAACTGAAAGCTCCTGTTCTTCTTCATTATAATCGAACCCTGATAAGGCGAAATGAAAACGTTCTGTGAATCGGAGAGAGCGATTGAAGGTATTCCATTGATTGTGAGGTCGAAAGTCTGAAGATTGAGCCGGGCATTTTCCAGAGGAGCTTCCGTGCGCGAACGAAGATCAATTACATCATAGTCAATTTTTCCAAGACTGGCCTGGATAAAATTGTTCAGTTTAGGTTTCACCTTCACCATTCCATCCTCGGGATTATAAAAGAGGAACCCCATTGATGCAAGGCGAAACATCATTTTCTGGGTCTGGTCAGGAGAGAGGCGAAGGTAGGAAGCAAGATCATTGATCGGGAATTCGGATGACTGAAAGTAACGCACAAAGTTGCGCACGGCCACCAGAGGGTGAATGGGATCTACCCCCTGCAAGGCTTCGTACTGGCGTCCATTAAAGAAATTAACGCTCTGGAAAGAGGCATTGCCGATGGAAGCCCCCCTGTTCATGGTAAAAAGAATTTCTTTTGCCCCTAGTTTGTAGTACATCTGGTCAAAAAGCATATCGAGCTGATGATAGCTGTTGAACCAGGGACTCTGACTTCCGATATCGTCGGAGCGGGTAACGGAAATTTCGCGGGTTGGATGCAGGTAACTGAAATTCATATTTCCGTGATAAAGAGAGTCCCTGTTGATGATAACCAGAACTGCGGCGTTTCTGCTGATTATCTGTTCTTTACGGAAGGCTATATAATTTGAGCGCACCACCATGAACAACGTATCATTCCGGGAAACTTTCAGTGTAGCCTCCTGCACATTGTTGCCGGAGCCAACCAACCTTGCACCGCGCATAGAAAGCCCTCCTGAGAAATCAAATCCGGGGAAAATGCTCCTTATCACAAAAGTTTTTTCGTAGGAGTCGAAAACCGGATAGGTTGCCATTTCAGGTGATGTATTCTTTTTAACCTGATCGGTAAGAACACCCGGGAGAGGAAAATGAAAGAACTGTTTGTGGACAAGCTTTGCTGAATCGGTTCTGTATCCCGGTTTGGTAAGATCCAGTGTATAGGTTCCCAATTCAGCATAAACCGAATCTCTGGGATATCCTGCCCTTTCCCAGGTAACCAATCCCCCGTCACCATACCATTTTTGTTCCACCGGATTATAAATCCCGCGGGTATTTTCTATGACAATGCTGTCGCGCACCGAAAGGCACACCAGCCGCGTAGTTCCCAGCCTGATATGAAAGGAGCCGGGAACAAAATCAAGCAAGGTGGAATCTGCTTTCCATATCAGTGCCGTTGAAGAAAACAACTCCCCTCTCTTTATCAATCCATCTGTATTTTCGAGAAAATACGTAAGCCGCGAAGCAGGAAGCTTCTTTTCGGCCAGCAATGCCTCAAGCTGCGATTTCCATCCTTCAAAATAAACCTGCCTCGACGGATCGGTTCGGAACATCTGAATCATCTGAAGATATTTCATCAGATGGTTAAGCCTTGCATTTTGCCTCAGCATTCCGTTCAAATGCCCGATCACAGTCAGTTTTTGATTTTCTTCAAAAAGAGTATCTGTGGTCCAGGTGATTAAAAACTGGTCAACAAAATGTTTCTGTTCATCCGACAAAGAACCTTTGAAATATGTCTGCAGTTCCTCCGGAAATTTTTCAGGTGCAGGACTGAATTCCCTGGGCTTCTGCCCCAGGACCATGGCCGACAGCAACAGTCCTGAAAAAACCAGCAACAACCGGAACTTCTGCATAGGTATCAGATTTGGGTTTTTTTTCGGAAGTACAATGCTGCCCATCCTTCCCTTGCCGACATGTGGCTAAGTTCAAGGAAATTTTTTTCAGCCATTTTACTGATTTCCTCTGCGTCTTCTCTGAAAAAACCGCTGCATAAAAGAAAACCGCCTTCTTTCATATGATGGGCATAGTGCGGCATTTCGCTCAGCAGAACATTTTTATTGATATTGGCCAGAATGCCGTCAAAGCCGGTTTCGGAAATTTCCTTTACAGAACCATAAATAAGCATGACATTGGAGATTTTGTTGCGCCGGAAATTTTCTGCAGCATTATCCACGGCATGTTTGTCAATATCGCACGCAAACACAAGGGAAGCTCCCCGCATGGAAGCAAGGACTGAAAGCACTCCTGTACCAGTTCCGGCGTCCAGTATCTTCGTTCCGGCCACTTCCGTTTTGAGCAATTCTTCCAGCATCAGAAAGGTAGTTGCGTGATGACCGGTACCAAATGCCATCTTTGGCTCAATGATTATATCGTACGTGCAGTCAACCGGGAAATGATGAAAAGGTGCCCGAATCCGGCAGTCCTGATTAATGACCACCGGCGGAAAGTTTTTTTCCCATTCGGCATTCCAGTTTACCTCCGGCACAGATTCAATCTCCAGGCTGAAAAAGCTGTCCTCACGAAAAAACGGACTCAGAACTTCGCGCAATGTTTTTTCTGAAAAAGCTTCAGCCCGGAACCAGCCATCAATCGTATGCGCCGACTCTTCAATTCCTTCACAGCCAATGAATGACAGGGCAGCAATGATCCTGTCAGTAAAAGAACTGTCGTCTGAACGGAATTGTATGCCCGCTTTGATGTACATTCGCCAGTCTCCTGTTTTTCAGAGCCTTTGTTTCTGTACTATATTCCTTGGTCTGCGTAGTGCGAAAAAAGGAAGACAGAGAAAGAACCCTGCCTTCCTTGTTCGTTCCATTAAAAAGCTTTTGCAATGCCAATAAAATCATCGGCTTTAAGTGAAGCACCACCGATCAGCCCGCCGTCAACATCGGGATTGGCAAACAGTTCACCGGCATTGGAAGGCTTGCAGCTTCCGCCGTACAGTATCGATGTATTGTTTGCCACGGTTTCGCCGTATTTGCGGGCAATCAGTGAACGAATATACTGATGCATTTCCTGTGCCTGGGCAGGGGTTGCATTTACTCCTGTTCCGATAGCCCATACCGGTTCATATGCAATAATTACTTTGCCGAATTCATCGGGGGAGAGATTGAAAAGGCCTTCCTCGAGTTGTTCCTTTACTACATCAAAGTGTTTTCCTTTTTCACGTTCACTCAGTACTTCCCCGCAGCAGAAGATGGGATTCAGATGATTCTGCAATGCCAGCCTTACTTTTTTATTAATAATGCTGTTGGTTTCGCCGTAATAGCTTCTTCTTTCGGAATGTCCGATAATGACATACTGAACTTCTGCCGATGCCAGCATGGAAGCAGAGACTTCTCCGGTAAATGCCCCCGACGCCTCGGATGCACAGTTCTGGGCTCCCAGTTTCACCCTGCCGAGCAGTTTTTTAACCTCAGTTAAATGAATAAAAGGAGGGGCAATAATGAGTTCCACTTTACCGGGTACACCGGAGGCCATTTTTTCAACTTCCTGAGCGAGGGCAATTCCTTCCTGCAAGGTTTTGTTCATTTTCCAGTTTCCTGCAACAATCTTTTTTCTCATATCAAAATGTTTTATCTGTAAAACAAAAAATAACTGATCCGGAGGCAGAAATCATTCTGTGCCGGAAATGTTCAAATTTATGATAAAAACCTGTTAACCCAAAGAAGAAAGGTAACAACAAAGCCATATCAGCTTTGCTTCAGCCTGATACGCGGATCAGCCCACATATACGCCAGGTCGGTGAGGATATTAATCAAAACAAAAAGGGAAGCAATGATTAATACAACGCCCATGACAACCGGAAGATCATAGTTGTTGAGGGCTTCCACCAGCAGATTTCCCAATCCTTTCCAGCCAAAAATATACTCCACAAAAACGACTCCCGCCAGCATGGAAGCGAACCAACCGGAAACCGAGGTAATAACAGGATTCAATGCATTCCGGAAGGCATGCACCATGACAATCCGCGATCGTGAAAGCCCTTTGGCGCGGGCAGTGCGTATATAATCTTCCGCCATCACTTCCGACATTGCCCCTCGCATCATCTGAACAATAACTGACAAGGGCCTGATACCCAGTGTAAGTGCCGGAAGAATAATGTTTTTCAGTACCAGTTTCACGCCTTCACCCGTATCACTGATTTCGAACAGGTTTCCTGTGAGGTTCAGTCCCGTAATATCACCCAGTACAAAGGCAAACAGCCAGCCGATGAGAATGGCGGCAAAAAAGGAAGGCAGGGAAATGCCAAGTGCCGTAAAAAAAAGGATAAAGCGGTCGACAAAGGAATTCTTTGCCAATGAAGCCAGCAATCCCAGCAAAATGCCCAAAAAGGAGGCAAACAGTATTGCCACTGTTGCCAGTACAATGGTATTGGGCAAGGTTTTTCTGATCATAAGGCTGACGTCACTGCGCGACTGATAGGACCTCCGCAGATATGGGTATTTTAAAACCAGTACACCATTGCCCGAAAAAGAAACGAGCCGGATAAAGGGAGCGTAGAGCGATGAATCGAGGTACCAGGGAGATTCCCGAGACACGGAATTATGATATGATACGGGTGACAGGTCATTCAGGTACTTCAGGTATCTGACGCCGACCGGCAGGTTGGTTCCCAGATCGGCCCGTATCATTTCGAGCGAAGCGCTGTCGGTTCTTTGCCCCATAACCATGCGGGCAGGATCGCCCGGAATGATCTGAAAAAGGACAAAAATCAGGGTAATTACTCCCCACAGAACAGGAATAGCCTGCAAAAAACGCTGTATAACAAAACGAACCATCTTTTTACAAGCTTTGCCAGGGTGAACTAACAATGACTACGATGCCAACCTGCCAGTCACCATGGGCTGCACCATTAATCACGCCGGTCAAAATTCAGCTGAAGAATTTTAATTACGGCCAGGGTAAGAAGCAGGGTGAGGATCAGTATGGTTTTGGTTAATGATTCTCGTTTTTCCCTGTAATACGTCACAGCATACCCGAGAATATCGTTTTTCAGCCGTTCAGCCTCCGGAAATTCCCGGTAACTCCATTTTGCAACTATCGTTCCGTCCTTTATAAGCATAAGGCCAGGGTTACTGCGGATCATGGTTTGCAGGGTCGTTTCGTCAGCATGATAAAAGGGGAACCCGGGATTGTTCTTTTCGGTAAACTGTCTGATCTCCGATATAGGAGAAGCTGTAAGCGCATAAAAGGAGCAGTTACCGCCATTGCAGAAATCGGCTAAAGCATTTGCCTTGAGTATTCCGGCCACATTTGCCTTCTGCATATTGGGCGATATGAGCAGAAATACGTATTTTGTGTCATAAAGTATCCGATCAGTTATGTCATTTCCGTCCGGGTCAGTGAAACGGAAATCGTGAATGGGAGGTTCATACCCTTTTTTAATAAGAATGGTTTTTGTATCAACCCATTTCCAGGTTGAGTCCTGCCATGGGTAATTTTCCAGGGTAAATTCTTTTGTTACGCCATCCTTCTGGTAATACAATATGGTTCTGTATTCGTCCTGAGGGGCTCCTTCAGGAATTTCCATGGCCCTGGGAATGTTGGTTCCCGTCCGGTAAGGAAGAAAATCAATAACAGGAAGATAAAAGTAACAGTACCTTATAACCAGCAATATTCCAATATAAAGAATTCCCAGGGTAACCCATTCTCCGAAAGGCTTATAGCGCACGGGAAATTTGTTCCTCGAAAGGAACACCATCATTACCGGCACCATAAGAACCACATTTTTAAGAAAGGTTTGCCAGTTGGTGAGTTTGATGGCATCGCCGAAACACCCGCAATCTGATACAGGGTTGGTCAGAGCGAGGATCAGGGTGAGAATGGTAAAGAACGACATAAAAAGAAACACCGCCCAGGAAGCAATTTTCATTCTCAGCCCCAGCAAAAGGGCAATACCTATAATAAATTCGGCCGACGCCAGAAGAACGGAAAACAGGAGGGAGAAATTCCCTAAAAAGCCAAGATGAAAGGCAGAAAAATACTCGCTGAATTTGATCGCAGAGCCCATGGGATCAATGCCCTTCACAAATCCGGAAAAAATAAACACAAGGCCCAGCAGAATGCGACAAATGAATCGGAGTGCTCGCATAGGACTATTTTTCAATTAAAATTTTTTGATTAACAAGCAATTGCAAAAGATCAGCAAATATTTCATCCGGGAGTTTCATTCTTCCCGATGCATCGGCACAGTTCAAAACAACGAAGGAGGGGTCAGAAGAGGCCTGCCGCAGATAAACATCTCCTACCCTGCGCTGAAATTCAAGGTCGGCTTCATGAATATCTTCTCCTCCCTTAAGATACGCCCTGTCTTTGCCGTTGCGGGTTCCGGCAAGATTTCCCTCAATAAAATCAAAAGGTACATTCAGATACACTACCCGGTCAGGCACAGGAATTTTCCAGTATTCATATTCCAGTTTTCTGATCCAATCACTTAGCTGCCGTTGTTCTTCATGCGAAGGGATCTTGGCACACTGGTAAGCTATGTTGGAATGCATATAGCGGTCGGCCAGAACCAGATATCCCTTTCCAAGCCATTCATTGATTTGTCCGGAGGCATTGTACCGGTCGCCGGCATACAGCATAGCTACCAGCTTGGGGTGCACTTCGTGAAGAGATCCAAGGTCTCCCCTCAGAAACATTGCTATCAGTTCTCCGAAATACGGACTTTCAGTGCGCGGGAAGTGGAGAAAACGGTAAGCAATATTTTTTGCCTCAAAATACTCCCTGAGCAATTGCACCTGCGTTGATTTGCCTGAACCATCGAGGCCTTCAATAACCAGGAACTTCCCTTTCCTTGCTGATCCTGTATTCATTCACTGAATAAATTGTATTTTTGGAGTCGAAAACATATGATGGCGCATAAAAATACATTTTTTCCGGTAAAAAAGACCTGTAATTTCAGAGGAAAACTCGTCCATATTGATTCTCCCCTGATTATGGGAATCATTAACCTTACCCCTGATTCCTTTTATCAGGGAAGCCGTGTAAACAGCCACGAAGAGCTCATCCTGCGTGCCGAAACCATGCTAAAGGAAGGAGCGCATATTCTGGACATCGGAGCCTGTTCAACAAGGCCCGGCGCTGAGCAACCCGACGAAGACACAGAGCGCCGGAGACTCTTCCCTGCCCTTCAGGTTCTGAGAAAAAACTTTCCCGATGCCGTGCTTTCAGTTGACACATGGAGGGCCTCCATCGCAAAGGAAGCGGTTTATGAATATGGAGTGGACATGATCAATGATATTTCGGCTGGAAATATGGACCCCGACATGTTTCAAACGGTTGCCGAATGCAAGATCCCTTATCTTTTGATGCATATGCAGGGCACTCCGCAAACAATGCAGAAAAATCCTGTTTATCAGGACGTGGTGCAGGATATATTGGCCTTTTTTGCCCTGAAGACGGAAGAGCTTGTCAGAAAATACCATGTTCATGATATTTTTATTGATCCGGGATTTGGTTTTGGAAAAACCCTTGAGCACAATTATATTTTGCTGGAAAATCTTGATGCATTCAGAATTCTTGGGTTTCCCGTGGTAGCGGGAATTTCCCGCAAGAGCATGATCCACAGAATTCTTGCGTGCACCCCCGAAGAAGCTCTTAACGGAACCACCGTTCTGCATACCATTGCCCTCCTCAGAGGTGCTTCGGTATTGAGGGTCCATGATGTAAAACCAGCTTCCGAGGCCATCCGCCTTGTGAGTTTTCTCAAGAAAGCAAATACGGATCAGAAAGGGAAATAATACATTTAAGTGCGCACCAAATGATGGAAAATTTGATTTCACCGTTCTTTATTACGGTTCGTGTCCTTGATATTATTGACATCCTGCTCGTTGCCTTTCTTATGTACCAGTTGTACCATCTTATGAAAGGAACTGTGGCCATAAATATATTTGTGGCAATTTTCGTACTCTATCTTTTCTGGCTGGTTGTCAAGGCGCTGAATATGCAGCTTATGAGCACCCTGCTCGGGCAGGTAATGGGAGTTGGCGTAATTGCGCTCATCATTGTGTTTCAGCAGGAAATACGAAGGTTTCTCCTGATGATCGGAACACGATACATGACACGGCGCTTTAGCCTGGAAAACCTTTTTTCGTGGAACATTGAGGCAGCGCATAAAGTCCAGATCAAAGCAATCGTCAATGCCTGCATAGCCCTTTCAGAAACACGCACAGGTGCTTTGATTGCCATCACGCGGAATTCGTCTCTCCAGACGTATGCAGAAACAGGAGAAATTATCAATGCCAATACTACTGAAAGACTGATTGAGAGCATTTTCTTTAAGAACAATCCCCTGCATGACGGCGGACTGATCATAGCAGAAGATAAGATATATTCTGCGGGATGTATTTTCCCTCTTACAGAAAATCCTGATGTTCCGGCACACCTGGGTCTTCGTCACCGCGCCGCACTGGGACTTTCGGAACAAACGGATGCCTTTGTTATCGTGGTCTCAGAAGAAACCGGAAGTATTTCCTTTGCACTGAACGGAGAACTGAAGGAAAATATTGATCCAAAAGATCTGACCAACCGGCTTAACGTATTATTCGGATAGTTTTCCTTCATCGCGTTTTTTTTCACCAAACAGGAAAGTGGCCCTGGGTTCTTCCTTCCTCACCAACCGCCGGATATTGGTTCTGTGGGTATAAAGCAGCAGAATCGCCACGGCAACAGAAAAAATTTTCAGCGAAAGCGGTGAGTGCGGGTAAAACAGGAAGAGAAAAACCGGAAAAGAAATTCCGGCCACCATGGAGCTTACCGACACAATTTTAACCATCAGCAGAACTACCAGGAACACTCCGATGGCCATCAGGGTAATAGCAGGATGAACAGCAAGGATAACACCGAACAGTGTGGCTACGCCCTTCCCTCCTCTGAAACCCGCAAATACAGGGTAGATATGGCCAAGAACAGCAAAAGCTCCCAGAATAAGCTGTAGTACAACAATATCAGGGAATATTTCCAGAAAACCGGAATGGATAAAAGAAAGCTGAACCGCAAGAAACCCTTTGGCGATGTCAATGATGACTACCGGGATGCCCAACGCTACCCCAAGGACTCTCATTGTATTGGTAGCTCCGGCATTTCCACTGCCGTAATCCCTTACATCAATACCTCTGAACCATTTGCCTATCCATACGGAAGTTGGAATAGACCCCAGCAGATAAGCTACAATAAATGCTATAACCAACAGAAAGACCATCATAAACGGAAACAGTTACCACTTTAAAAAATCACTCCTTTCAATCCATTTCGGGCCCGCCTTTGATTACTTTTTGGGCTTCAGGAGTGTCAGCAAAATTAGCAAAATTTGCCATGAAACTTCGGGCCAGTTGTTCTGCTGTTTCGTGCCATTTTTGCTTATCCTCCCAGGCATTTCGCGGATCAAGAATAGCCGGATCGATGCCGGGCAGCTGCGCCGGTATTTCCAGTCCAAAAACAGGAAGCCGGTGCAAAGGTACCTTATCAAGTGTCCCGTTCAATATAGCCGTAATGATTTTGCGGGTTACGGTGATGTCCATCCGGTGTCCGGTTCCGTAAGAGCCTCCTGTCCAACCAGTATTTACAAGGTAGGCCCTGGCACCATGTTGTTTCATCTTTTCCGTCAGCTGACGGGCATAAACCGACGGATGAAGCATCAGAAAAGCCTGACCGAAACAGGCAGAAAAGGTTGGCTGTGGTTCAACAATACCCCGCTCTGTTCCGGCAAGTTTTGAGGTATAGCCGCTCAGGAAATAGTAGGCGGTCTGTTCTTCGTTCAGCAAGGCCACGGGAGGAAGCACGCCAAAAGCATCGGCCGTGAGAAAAATCACCTTCTGCGGATGCCCTGCCCGTGAAAAAGGTTTAACAATGTTGGGAATATGATAAATCGGATAAGAAACACGTGTGTTCTCCGTTTTGGCGGCAGAGGAAAAATCTACTTCTCCGGTTTTCTCATCAATGACGACATTTTCCAGCAGGGCATCACGACGAATAGCCCTGTAAATATCAGGTTCTTTCGAAGGATCAAGGTTGATACATTTTGCATAGCACCCTCCTTCCAGGTTGAAGATTCCTTCATCATCCCAGCCATGCTCGTCATCTCCTATCAGAAGCCGTTCAGGGTCGGCTGAAAGCGTTGTCTTGCCCGTTCCTGACAAACCAAAGAAAATAGCCACATCACCCTGTTTGCCCATGTTGGCCGAACAATGCATGCTGGCAATTCCCTGAAGAGGCAGAAAATAATTCATTACGGAAAAAATTCCCTTTTTCATTTCTCCGCCATACCAGGTGCCACCAATAAGCGCCATCCGCTCGGTAAGATGGAATGCCACATAAACATCGCTGTTCATTTGAAACTCCTTGTACCGGTCGTTGCGACATTTTGACGCCATCAGAACCACAAAATCGGGTTGGAATTCTTTTAGTTCGTCAGGTTCCGGCCTGATAAACATATTTTTAACAAAATGTGCCTGCCAGGCAACTTCCGTAATAAACCGTACTGAAAGCCGTGTTTTCTTATTGGCTCCGGCAAAGCAATCAACCACAAAAAGATTTTTGCCCGAAAGCTGACGTGCGCTTATTTTCTTCAGGTATTCCCATGCTTCCTGAGTAATTGGCTTATTATCAGAACCTTTCTTTTCCTTCGCATACCACCACACGTTTTGTTCAGTCTGTGGTTCCTTCACAACATATTTGTCCTTTGGGGAGCGGCCTGTAAATTCCCCTGTATCAACAGCAACAGCACCCAGACTGGTTATATATCCCTTTTCCCAACCCGTGAGGGAAGGATCCGTCTCGAAGCGGAAAAGATCCTCATAGGAAAGATTGTAATAAATCTTACCAGCCGATTGAATTCCATAAACTGACAGATCGATCATACACCCGAAATTTTTAGTACAATATTAATTCCATTCTGCATAACAAAAAAAGAATAAAGTTCTTTATTTTCAAAATCTAAATTGAAAAAATACTCATACAAATTTCATAAATATGCATTTTCTGTTTTTGCTTACTGACGGGCAATACAAAATGTTCTTATCAACTTCAAATAACCCGTATTATGAATTTTCTGATGGGTGATACAGAAGGCCGTGTTCACCTGATTCATCGTAACAAACCCTGATGCCTGAGCTAACACCAGCGCACTACATATCAGGTTGCCTGCGCTCCCAACGCACAATCCGGGATAAAAAAATCAGGCGGTTCAAACGAACCGCCTGATGGATGTATGAACCTTTATGGAAGGTTTATTTGGAATGTTTGATGGCCGCCTGGGCAGCAGCAAGGCGCGCGATAGGTACACGGAAAGGTGAACAACTTACGTAGGTTAAACCAATCATATGGCAGAATTCCACCGAATTGGGTTCACCGCCGTGTTCACCGCAGATACCGAGTTTAATATCGGGTCTCTTCGAGCGACCCCGTTCGCAGGCAATCTTCATAAGTTCACCAACGCTGTCGCGGTCAATCTGCTGGAACGGGTCAAAAGGCAGGATCTTGCCCTCAAGATAATGCGGCAGGAAAGAGCCGATATCATCTCTTGAGAATCCATACGTCATCTGAGTGAGGTCATTGGTCCCGAAGGAGAAAAATTCGGCATATTCGGCCATCTTGTCGGCTGTAATGGCAGCTCTCGGAATTTCAATCATGGTACCAACCATATAAGGAATTTCCTTCAGACCGAATTTCTGGCAAACTTCGGCATACACTTTCTGAATGATCTCATACTGATGTTTCAGCTCAGTATTCACGCAGGTAACGGGAATCATAATTTCCGGATGCGCTTTCTTACCTTCCTTGATCAGTTCAGCAGCTGCTTCGAAAATAGCTCTAACCTGCATTTCGGTAACTTCCGGATAGGTAATTCCGAGGCGCACTCCGCGATGTCCCATCATGGGGTTATTTTCATGAAGGAGATCAGCACGCTTGTTGAATTCTTCCAGAGAGATGTTCAGGCTCTTTGCCAGCTTCTCTCTTTCATCCTGACGGTTGGGAACAAACTCATGCAGCGGCGGGTCAAGGGTACGGAATGTAACAGGAAGTCCATCCATCACAGCCATCGTAGCTTTCACATCTTCCTTAACGTGCGGGAAGAGTTCATCCAGAGCAGCCCTGCGTTCCTTTTCGGTTTTCGAAATAATCATTTTCCGGAGCTTGAACAGGGGCTGTTCGCTGTTCTTCCCGTAAAACATATGTTCGGTACGGAACAGTCCGATTCCTTCTGCCCCAAACTCACGGGCTTTGGCAGCATCTTCAGGGGTATCGGCATTGGTGCGAACCTTCAGTTTCCTGTATTTATCAACAATCTTCATAAACTCAACAAAGTCTTTGTTTTCTGAAGCATCAACCATCGGGAGTTTCCCTTCATAAACAAGACCTTTGGTTCCGTTGAGTGAAACCCAATCACCCTCCTTGAGGGTTTTATTACCCATGGAGACGGTTTTCTGGGCGAAATTGATTTTTACATCAGCGGCTCCTACGATACAGCATTTACCCCATCCGCGGGCTACCAGAGCAGCGTGGCTGGTCATCCCTCCACGGGCTGTAAGAACAGCCTGGGCTGCACGCATTCCTTCAATATCTTCGGGATTGGTTTCTTCGCGGATCAGAATCACCTTTTTCCCTTCTTTTGCCCAGTTAACAGCATCATTGGCCGTAAAGACAATCTGGCCGGCAGCACCACCCGGACCGGCAGGAAGACCTTTGGCAAGAACAGCGGCACTCTTTTCAGCTTTCGGATCAAGCAGAGGATGGAGGAGTTCGTCCAACTGAGAGGGATTAACCCTTAATACAGCTGTCTTTTCATCAATAAGTCCTTCCTTCAACATGTCCAACGCCATACGCACGGCAGCTGTCCCGTTCCGCTTACCAACACGGCACTGCAGCATATAAAGCTTCTTTTCCTGTATGGTGAACTCGATGTCGAGCATATCTTTGTAATGCGATTCGAGCCGCTTCTGGATTTCATGAAGCTGTTTGTAAGCTTCGGGCATTGCTGTTTCAAGAGAAGGCAGATGCTGGTTATGGGAGCTCTTGCCAACTTCGTTGATCGGATTGGGGGTACGGATACCTGCCACAACGTCTTCACCCTGAGCATTGGGTAGCCATTCACCATAGAAATAGTTTTCACCGGTTGCCGGGTTTCGGGTAAAGGCAACTCCTGTAGCAGAGGTGTCGCCCATATTTCCGAACACCATTGACTGAACGTTCACAGCAGTTCCCCACCAGTCGGGAATTCCTTCAATTCTCCGGTAAGCAATAGCACGTTTTCCGTTCCAGCTCTGAAATACGGCAGAAATTGCGCCCCAGAGCTGTTCCATAGCGTCTTCCGGGAAGGGTTTTCCGAGAACTTCCTTTACCTTGTTCTTATAAATAACAATAAGTTCTTTCAGGTCGTCGGCAGTTAGTTCGGTATCGCTCTTAACGCCGCGGGCTTTCTTCATTTTTTCGAGTTCATGCTCGAGTTGCACGCGCACTCCTTTTCCTTCTTCCGGTTCAATACCAGCTGCCTTTTCCATCACAACATCTGAGTACATCTGGATGAGACGGCGCTGGGAATCATAAACAAAACGAGGATTCCCCGTTTTCTTGATCAACCCCTCACGGGTTACATCATTCAGCCCTACATTGAGCACGGTTTCCATCATACCCGGCATGGAAGCGCGAGCACCTGAACGAACGGATACAAGAAGGGGATTGTCTTTATCACCAAACTTTGCCCCCATTTCTTTTTCCACCTTGGCCAGTGCTTCCAGCACCTGGTCTTTCAGCTCAGGAGGATACTGCTTGTTGTTTTCGTAATAGTAGGTACAAACCTCAGTTGTAATAGTAAAACCAGCAGGTACAGGCAATCCGAGATTCACCATTTCGGCCAGATTGGCTCCTTTTCCACCGAGGAGTTCCTTCATGTCGGCCTGGCCGTCAGCCTTACCCCCGCCAAAATAATACACATATTTCTTCATAGGATAATAATTATAAAGATTTAACAATTAAGCACTTACATGCTTTTCAGCTTAAAAAATTGAATTACAAAGGTAGGCAAAAATTTGTAATTCTCTTCTCACCTGGCAGAGTCTTATGAATGATTTCCTGCCCGCGGGTGGAATCGCAGTATTGCATCGCGAAGATATTCCTTGTCGATATGGGTATATATTTCCGTGGTAAGTATGGACGCATGCCCGAGCATTTCCTGCACAGCCCGCAGGTCGGCACCTCCCTCAATAAGATGGGTGGCAAAGGAATGACGGAAAGTATGGGGACTGATCTGCTTCCTGACGCCCGCTTTTTCAGCCAGATCCTTTACAATGAGAAAAACCATTACCCGGGTAAGTTTTTTTCCGTTACGGTTCAGAAAAAGAATGTCTGAGTCGCGCGGGTCAATAGAAGGCAGATGATTTCTCCAGGGAAGGTACAGGTCAATTTCCTTCAGGGCACGCGATCCGATCGGCACAAGACGTTCCTTGTTCCCTTTTCCCAGTATTCTGACGTATTCGTCTTTCCGGTGAATATGCGATATCCTGAGGTTCACCAGTTCAGATACCCTTAATCCGCAACTGTACATAACCTCAATCATTGCGCGGTTTCTGTGTCCTTCCGGTTTGCTCAGATCCACGGCATTCTCCATGGCATCAATTTCGCTGATGGTGAGTACCTCAGGCAATTTTCGTCCGATCTTCGGCGCCTCAATCCGTTCTGAGGGATCTTCTCTGATAACTCCTTCGAGCAGCAGGTAGCGGTAAAATGCCTTGATTCCGGATACAATGCGGGCCTGCGACCGTTCCGTCAATCCGGCTTCTTTAAAAAAACGGAGCATTTCGCGTATAAGCTCCGTATTGACCTCTTCCGGGGCAAGAGGACCAGCCATGCCTCCGGCAAAAGAACAAAGCTTTCTTACATCGGCCAGATAGGCTTCAATACTGTTTTGCGATAGAGATTTCTCCAGCCTCAGATAGAATTCAAACCCTTTTAAGGCATCGGCCCAGGTCATACCTCTGCATTTTCCTTTTCAAAGATAAATTATTCCCGGTAAGGTCTTTTGTTTTTCTCTCCGGGTATCCCCTCATGGTCATACAAATTTGTAAATAATCCCAAGTACCATGAATTACCAAATTCAACCAGGCTATAGCAAAATTATTTTCAGAGGAATTCGTCAATTGAAAAACTCAAGTGAAGAATCGACTAATAAAATCTAATCAGATTTTATACGTCGGGATTACCTCGATAAGTCAATAGAAACAAGTTGTTTAAATGTTTTTTGTGTTTCTATTGACTAATGAAGCAGAGGATAATACATGAAGACAAGATACATTCTTTAAAAGGCCTGACGGGGAATGATGAACAACGAGACCTGACAATATCTTTATAAACAGCACGAATTGTATTACCTTTGTTTATTCCAATACGGGTATGACTATCATGCTGTATTTTTTCAGATTTATGCTGTTCCCTGCATTCTGGGCACTATCGCTTCATCCGGTGCACTACTCTGTTCTTAACATTGAGTACAGCGAGCCGGAAAATTCGTTTCATTGCCTCTGGAAAATCTTCAGGGATGATTTTTACCTGATGGCCTTTCATCATTACGGTGACCAATGGAACGAAAAAGCCATTCAGGACAGCGTGCAAAGCAACTACTTTATAGAAAAATATGTAAATACAATGGCCTGGCTTGTAATCGACCGTTCCGATACCGTCCGGTTCAGAGTTACCGAAAGGATCGAAAAAACCGACGAACAAGATGTAATGTGGATAAAACTTCAGGCCACCCCTTCCAGAAAGTTTTCGAGAGCCGACATGACCAATTATTTGCTGATGGATGTTTTTCCCGATCAAACCAATCTGGTAATCTTTTCCTGCGACGGAAATGAGCACGGATATCAGATGACCTACGAATCACCAACCTGCACGCTCGATATAGGACCAGGTATATGAATCATTATCAATTCAATAAGATTAGAAAGTGGCTTGCAGGTATGATCCTATATCTGCTGTTTAGCCTTACTGTATGGGCAACACATAACCGGGCAGGAGAAATTACCTACCGGCTGATTTCGGGATTTACCTATGAAATTACCATCAATACATTCACTTACACGTTGAGTGCAGCCGACAGGCCTCAACTGGAAGTGCAGTGGGGAGACAATACAAAATCCATAGCAGACCGCAAAAGTAAAGTGGTTCTTCCGAATTTTTATTTTCACAATACGTATATCGTTCAGCATACCTTTCCGGGCCCGGGAATTTATGAAATTGTGGTTCAGGATCCTAACCGGAATTATGGGGTGAAGAACATTCCCAATTCAGTGAATGTAATCTTTTCCATTAAAACAAAGCTGGTAATCAGTCCATTAACAGGAGGGGCCAGCGCACCTGTTCTGTTGAACCCACCCATTGATAAAGCGGCAAAGGGCAGGCTTTTTATTCATAATCCGGGAGCATTCGATATGGAAGGCGATAGCCTGTCGTATGAACTTACCGTTTGCACCGAAGAAAACGGCAAACCCATTGCAGGCTATACTTTCCCCACTGCAAGTGACACGTTTTATGTCAATCCGATCACCGGCGACCTGGTCTGGGACAGTCCGGTAGATACCGGTATATACAATGTTGCCATGAAGGTAAACAAATGGCGGAACGGTATTCTGATCGGTTCGGTGACACGCGACATGCAAATCAATGTGTATAATTCAACCAATAATCCGCCTGTTAACCCACCCCTTCGCGATTACTGTGTTGTGGCCGGAAGCGAAGTATCCTTTGACCTGACATCAACCGATCCTGACGGAGATAAACTATTTGTCAGAGCTTCAGGAGGCCCTTTTGAAATGCCAACAGGCAGGGCAACTTTTGATTCCATTGCGGCTGA
>JAAYUG010000095.1 GCA_012517825.1 Bacteroidales bacterium
GAAATTTCTTATTCCTCCTGAAATGATAAGGTGTTTTGTTCTGACACCGGAATCGGATTGCACGATCTGATTTACAAAGCTGAGCATGTCTGCGGCGGTATGTCCGATCAGGGCAAAAGGGGAAAAGAGTTCCCGGGCAGACTCACTTGCACGCTGTAATTCGAGCGATGCAAAATTGGTACCACCAAAGGCACCGAATTCGATTCCGGCAAG
Organism: Bacteroidales bacterium; assembly: GCA_012517825.1. NCBI lineage: Bacteria > Pseudomonadati > Bacteroidota > Bacteroidia > Bacteroidales > Bacteroidales bacterium. The sequence goes on from JAAYUG010000095.1 coordinate 214, forward strand.
AGGGAGGTGAAGAAGCTGTCTGAGACTTTCAGGCCCCATACCCTGCCCTACTTCTTTGACAATAATCTGAAGGTTTGTTTTGTCAAGTACACGTTGAATTGTTTCAACCGGCGGAACTGATAGTCTGTCTCCTTCGGGTTGAAGCCATTCCTGCATAGGATTCACGTGAATAATGATTCCGTCAGCTTCCAGGCGTTTTACCAGTTCTGAAACCAGGTGCAGTTCTCGTTCTGCCGCAAGCTGTTCCAGCTGAGCTATACCCAGGTTAGCCCAGAGGGGCAGGTCGGGTCCAATCACCGGTCGCATGTTGAAGTCGTCGAAATATTGGTTGTCTCTGAGGATGATCCGACAGGAGCCAAGACCCATGCCCATACCGAAATCATGGCAGGCGCGGGCCAGGTTTGTATTGATTCCGCGCGCCAATTGTGTTCCGCCCGTCATACTTGAAATCCAGATGGGAACACGAACCATCCGGCCAAGAAACTCGAAAGGTTTACTGTGCTCGGATGGATGAGCGGCTAACAAAGGTTCATAATAAAACCGCTGATCGGCGAGTATTGCTTCGGTGCGGGAACTGAAAGCAAGCTCAATATGGTCTTTTTTTCTGTCTTCCATAGGGAAGTATGTTGTTAAATTCAAATTCCTATTTGCCTGGAAATGACCAAACGGAGAATTTCGGAAGTACCCTCGCCGATTTCGAGGATACGCTGATCGCGGTAAAAACGTTCAATATCGTTTGATTTCATTAGGCCATATGCACCGTGGATCTGAACTGCTTCATTCACAACATATCTGGCAACCTCGGAACAGTAAAGTTTGGCCATAGCAGAGTTTTTCCCGAAGGGCTGACCATTGTCTTTAAGCCATACAGCATGGTAAAGAAGGTTGGCAGCTGCTTCGATGCGGGTGGCCATATCGGCCAGTTTAAAGGCTATAGCCTGAAAGCGAGCAATTGGCTTGCCAAACTGAACCCGCTTATTTGCATAATCGCGAGCCATTTCAAAAGCTCCTCTGGCAAGACCCAGGGCCACAGCACCAATCGTCAGACGTCCTGAATCGAGTGTCTGCAACATAATGTGGGAACCTTTGCCTCTTTCTCCCAGGAGGTTTTCGGCAGGAACCCGGCAGTTGTTAATGATAATATGGGCATTATCAACTGCCCTCCACATCATTTTGCCAGTGATTTTTTCCGGATGATATCCGGGGGTATCGCGATCAACAAGAATAACCGAAAGTTCTTTTTCTCCTTTTTCATCCGTACCTGTAACTACCTGAAGAGAAGCTCCGGCGGACAGAGAAGATGCTGCATTGGAAATGAACTTTTTGGATCCGTTCAGTTCCCAGTAACCGTTTTTCAATACAGCCGTTGTTTTGGTTGCACGGGAATCCGAGCCGGCATCTTCCTCAGTGAGGCCGAAAGCCCATACAAAATCTCCGGAACAAAGCTTCGGAAGATATTTCTTTTTCTGTTCGGGAGTCCCGAACTGATAAATAGGCCCGATGCCCAGGGAATTATGGGCCGCTACTGTTGCTGCCTGCGAAGAATCAACCCTGGCCAGTTCTTCCACTACCAGCACCAGGGAACGATAATCCATTCCGCGCCCACCGTATTCCTGCGGCAAAAAAATTCCAAACCAGCCATTTCTTCCCATTTTTCGGGTAAGTTC
>JAAYUG010000096.1 GCA_012517825.1 Bacteroidales bacterium
ATTAATGATCCTGAGGCCTTTGAAAAGCGAGAAGAACTTACCGCCATGGAAATGGCAGCCAGGGCCTTGATGGCCTATGCCAGCAGGTATGCCGAGCTGCTGCAGGAAAAAGCTGCTGTTGAAACCAATCCTGAACGGAAAAAAGAACTGTCGGAAATGGCAGAGATATGCCGGAGGGTTCCGGCCAATGCCCCCCGGACATTCCACGAAGCACTTCAGTACTACTGGTTTGTTCATGTAGGAGTAATTACGGAGGTTAACCCATGGGATTCGTTTAACCCGGGGCGGCTCGATCAGCACCTGTGGCCTTTTTACCGTAAGGGACTGGAAGATGGGACGCTCACCGAAGAACGTGCCAGGGAGCTTTTACAGGCTTTCTGGGTGAAATTCAATAACCATCCTGCTCCTCCCAAAATTGGCGTTACTGCTCTTGAAAGCAATACCTATACCGACTTTGCCCTCATCAATCTGGGAGGAGTAAAATCCGACGGATCAGATGCCGTGAATGAACTCACCTTTCTTATCCTTGACGTGATTGAGGAAATGCGGCTGTTACAGCCCAGTTCTATGGTACAGATCAGCAAGAAAAATCCTGATGCATTCCTTCACAGGGCATTGAAGATCGTAAAAACAGGATTCGGACAGCCATCCATTTTTAATACCGACGCCATTGTGCAGGAACTTCTCCGGCAGGGTAAATCACTCGAAGATGCCCGAAACGGCGGAGCCAGTGGTTGCGTCGAAGCAGGCGCTTTCGGGAAAGAAGCATATATTCTTACCGGCTACTTCAACCTCCCCAAAATCCTCGAAATTACCTTAAACAATGGCTTTGATCCGCGCACAAAAAAGAAAATCGGTTTGGAAACAGGGGATCCTTCGACATTCAGATCATTCGATGAACTGATGGAGGCCTACAGAAAACAACTTAACCACTTTATCAATATTAAAATTAAAGGCAATAACATCATAGAAAGGCTCTATGCACGGAATCTGCCTACACCTTTTCTGTCGTTGTTTATCGATGACTGCATAGCCAGGGGAAAAGATTATATAGATGGCGGACCCCGTTATAACACCAGCTATATTCAGGGAGTGGGACTGGGAAGCATAACCGATAGCCTGACTTCACTGAAGTACCATGTATTTGACAAAAAGGATGTATCAATGGAAACCATGCTGAAAGCGCTCAAGGCTGATTATGCAGGGTATGAAGATTTGCATCACACTATGGTTTACGAAACGCCCAAATACGGAAATGATGACGACTATGCCGACGAACAGGCCCGGACGGTTTTCAATATGTTCTTTGAAGCTGTTGACGGAAGGCCTACGGCAAGAGGTGCAACGTTTCGTATCAACATGCTTCCAACTACCAGCCATGTTTACTTTGGAAGTGTTATCGGAGCCTTACCCGATGGAAGAAAAGCGGGTGTGCCGCTTTCTGAAGGTATTTCTCCTGTCCAGGGTGCTGATACCCATGGTCCGACGGCCGTACTCAAATCGGCGGCCAAAATCGATCATATTAAGACCGGCGGAACTCTTCTGAATCAGAAATTCTCCCCTTCATTCTTTAAGGACGATACCGCAATCCGGAAACTCGGTTCGCTGGTACGAAGCTATTTCCGACTCGACGGTCACCACATCCAGTATAATGTGGTGTCGGCCGAAACTCTTCGTGACGCCCAGAAACACCCCGAAAAATACCGCGACCTGATTGTTCGTGTGGCCGGGTATAGCGATTATTTCAACGACCTGGGCGAAGACCTGCAAAACGAGATTATCCGGAGAACAGAACACGAGGGAGTGTGAACCATTCGATGCTGCAGGCGTTTCCATGCCGAAGCCGGCAATGGATGGAGTCTTTAGGGAATTGCTGCAAGATTGAAACAATAGTTGGTTCTGTCTGAACGATCTCACCTGACAGAACATCTACATACATTTTGCAGTATATTGGATCGGGAATGTCTATCGCCCAGCATACCCGCAATTCAATTTTTCCCTATGTTGCCAGTGGAAGAATTTTAACCCAGGTACTATGAATTGGTTAATTCATGGTACTTCGGTTTAAGATTTATGGTATTCAAATCGAGGTCTTTTCTGGGGATGGTTAATTGTATTTTGATGAACACTTGTCTATATTTACCGGCAAACTACTTCCTGCTTTCTATGAGAAAAAAAGTATTCCATGTGTTGGTGCTGGCTGGCCTGGCATTGGTATTCCTGGGCATGGGCCGGCACGGTTCCGATGAAGCTTCAAACATCGAAAGTTTTCTGAAGTCAATACCCGGTGCAAAAGTGGAAAAACTTATGCCGGATGAATACGGCCATGCCGGATATGAAGTTCTGATTCCCCAGCCTGTCGATCACAACCGACCAAACGGAAAAAAGTTCTACCAGCGTTTTGTAGTGCGGCATGCCGGCTTTGACAGACCCGTGGTGGTTGTTCTGGAAGGCTATCAGATCTGGTCTGACCGGCCCTATGAACTGAGCATGATGCTGGATGCGAACCAGATTACCATCGAACATCGTTTTTTCGGTAAAAGTGCTCCGGATAAAATTCCCTGGGAGTACCTCTCCATCTGGCAGGCAGCCAATGATCACCATGCTATCATTCAAACCCTGAAAAAAGTTTATCGTGGCAAATGGGTCAGTACCGGCATCAGCAAGGGAGGACAGACTACCCTGTTTCATCGCCGCTTTTTCCCTGACGATGTCGATGTAAGTGTTCCTTATGTGGCCCCGCTCAATTTTGCAAGGGAAGATCCGCGCCTTGACCATTTTCTCGATACCATGGGTTCGCCGCAGTGCCGGGCAGGCATCAGAGCTTTCCAGCGTGCAGTTCTTTCCCGTAAAGCACAAATGGCTTCCCTGCTTTCAGAAGTTGCTGCCGAAAAAAACTGGTCGTTTTCTGTCGGAATAGAACGGGCAGTTGAACTGGCTGCGCTGGAGTATCCATTTGCCTTCTGGCAATGGGGGATGATAAAATGCAATGAAATTCCTGACAGTACTGCCTCCGATTCACTGTTGTTTGCCCATCTGGTGCGGTCCGATGCCATTAGCATGTTTACCGATGAAGACATAAAACGGTACCAGCCTTTCTATTACCAGGCAATGACAGAACTCGGTATGTACCATTACCGCGTTGCCCCTTTCCGTGAGTTTCTGAAAGATACAGCCGATATTACCTTCCATTTTATGCTGCCCAAAGGGGTTAAGGTTTCGTACCATCCGGAGGCCATGCAGGACATTAACAACTGGCTTCAGGAGAACGGACGGCAGATGCTTTTCATTTACGGGCAATATGATACCTGGGGCGCTACAGGAGTTCAACTCAGATGCCATTCAGGGGCATACAAGTTTGTATGTCCCGGCGGCTCTCATCGAACTCGCATAATGAGCTTTGAACCGGCTATGCGCGATAGCATATTTCATGTTCTTGGCCGCTGGCTTCAGATGGAAGTGCCCGTTGAAAAGTTCCGGAGCAATATCAGATTGAAGCAGGCATCCTGAGCCAACTGCCGGCATATCCGGGCCTGTCCACCCTTCAAAACCTTCAATCTGACCGGGAATATTGAACTATGCTTAGCCTGCAACACCTGACCACCATAAGAACACAAAACCCGAAGCATGAAAAGTCGCACTGCTATTGAACTTCTTTCACCTGCGCGTGATGCCGATACCGGAATTGCCGCTGTTAATTGCGGTGCAGATGCGGTTTACATTGCTGCCCGCCGGTTCGGAGCACGCAAAGGGGCAGGTAATGAAATGCAGGATATTGAAAGGCTTATCCGGCATGCCCACCTTTTCCGTGCCAGAGTGTACCTTGCCCTGAATACCCTTTTGTATGACCATGAACTCGAGGAAGCCCTTTCTATTATCCGTGATGCATGGAATGCCGGAGTTGACGGAATCATCATTCAGGACATGGGCCTGCTTGAATGCGACTTGCCCCCTGTACCATTGATTGCAAGCACACAAACTGATAACAGAAATCCGGAAAAAATAAGATTTCTTGAAAAGATTGGTTTTCAGAGGGTTATCCTTGCCCGTGAGCTAACCCTGGCTGAAATTAAAAACATCCGAAGCCAGACCAGCATGGAACTGGAATTCTTTATTCACGGGGCACTTTGCGTAAGTTACAGCGGGCAATGCTATCTGAGCCAGGCTGTGAAGGGAAGAAGTGCGAACCGAGGCGAATGTGCCCAGCTCTGCCGTTTACCCTATTCCCTCTTTGATGAAAACGGAAAAGAGCTGGTGAGCAACCGGCATGTTCTTTCCCTCAAAGACCTTAATCTGACGGATTACATCGGACAGTTGATCGACGCAGGCATTACTTCCTTTAAAATCGAAGGCCGGCTAAAGGATATAGCGTATGTAAAGAATGTAACTTCCTGGTACAGAAAAATTCTCGATCGCATTATGGAAGAACGGGATGATCTGAAGCGTTCCTCTTCAGGATCTGTTTTTATCCCGTTCAGCCCCGACCCGGCGCGTTCATTTAACAGGGGGTTTACAGCGCATTTCATCAGGGGAAGAAAGCCCGGATTATCGGCCATTTTGTCGCCAAAGTCAACCGGTCATTATCTTGGAAAAGTCAGCAGAACAGGAGAGGGGTATTTCGTTCTCGATACAGAAGAATCGGTCAGCAATGGCGACGGATTATGCTATTTTGACGAACAGAATGTTCTCAGGGGATTTCGCGTTAACAGGGCAGAAGGCAATAGGATTTTTTTATGGAAGGATGCACCTCCTCCTCCGGGAACTGAAATTTACCGGAACAATGATTTGCAGTTCGAACAGCAGGTGCTTTCAGCAAAAGAAACAAGAAAAAT
>JAAYUG010000097.1 GCA_012517825.1 Bacteroidales bacterium
CCCCCGTTTCCCCGAAAATAATTTTCACTGAAAACAATTATCAGGAATATTGTATACAACATATTTTATTTTTGGTCAGTCGAAAAAAAATATGTTACATTCGTAATTTAATAATATAAAACTGTAACATAATACACAAGAAGCAGTGAACGAACGGGAAAAAATATTGCGCCTGCTGGCATACCGGACCGTACTTCAGAGGTTCCGTTCAATGGGCTTCATCAGGGTCTTCTCCGACAATATTGCTGAAGTGCTTGACATTTCCTCTTCTCTTGTGCGGAAGGATTTTTCTGCTTTTGGCATCAGCGGGACACAAAAGGGGGGATACCATATTGAAGACATCCTGGCCCGCATTCAGGGTATCATTGGCTTCTCGGAACCTCAGCGGGTAATTATTGTAGGGGCCGGGCGCATTGGTCAGGCATTGATGCACTATTCGGGGTTCCGTTCTTCCGGCATTGAAATCGTTGCAGGCTTTGACATTGACAGTGCCCGCCAGAACCCTGCCGCTGAAATCCCGGTTTTGCCCATGGAACTGCTCGAAGATTTTATCAGGGAACAGAAGGTACGCATCGCCGTACTGGCTGTTCCGGAGTCGTCGGCCCTGGCCTGCTTTGACCGCCTTGTCCGTGCAGGCATACGCGGTGTACTGAACTTTACCCCCCATAAACTGAAAGGAGATGCCGGTACTGCGGTTTCGAACATCAACATCGAACACGAACTTACGAACCTAATTTACCTGGTGAATCAGCAATGGCAGGTTCCCAGTGAACGTCATACAATCATTTCATAAACAACAAACCTATGGCAACATCAGTAACGTCCATTCTCGAAAAGTACAACAAGGACAAGACCAGGCTGATGGACATTCTTCTGGAAATTCAGGAGGCATTTGGCTATATTTCGTCCGATGCAGTGAATGAAATAGCCCGGTGCTGCAATATTTCCACCGTGGATGTTCAGCAGACCATCTCGTTCTATCATTTTTTCACGCAGAAGCCTACCGGCAAATACACGGTTTACCTTAACAACAGTGTGGTGGCCAACATGATGGGGCGTGAACAGATCAAAGAAACCTTTGAGCGGGAAACCGGTACCAAGTTTGGTCAGGTTTCGGAAGACGGCCTCTTCGGCCTGTTCGACACCTCCTGCATTGGGATGAACGACCAGGAGCCATCAGCCATTATCAACGGAAAGGTCTTTACCAACCTTACTCCCTTCAGGGTAAAGGAACTCGTGCGCGGCATGCGCGAAGGGAAGGACGTGGAAGAACTGATGGTGGAAGGTTATGGCGACGGCAACAACGGCAACAAGCTGGTCAGGAGCATGGTAATGAACAACATCCGCCGGAAAGGGCCTATTCTGGACGACAACTATACCCCCGGCATCGTGATCTGGAAAAAGCTTCCCACGATGACACCCGAGCAGGTAATTGCCGAAGTGAAAGCTTCCAATATAAAAGGTCGCGGAGGCGCCGGGTTCCCCACCGGTCTGAAGTGGGAATTCTGCCGCCGGGCCAAAGGAGACAGAAAATTTATCTTCTGCAATGCCGATGAAGGCGAGCCGGGAACCTTTAAGGACAGGGTGATTCTGACCGAACGGCCCAAACTTCTCTTCGAAGGCATGGTGATTGCTGCCTATGCCGTGGGCGCAACGGAAGGAATCCTCTACGTAAGACACGAATACAAATACCTGCAGAAACATCTGGAAAGCATCCTCCAGGGCGCCCGTGAGCGCAACCTGCTGGGCAAAGATATCGGCGGCATCAAAGGATTCAATTTCGATATCCGTATCCAGTTTGGTGCCGGAGCATATGTATGCGGTGAGGAATCAGCCCTCATTGAGTCGGCCGAAGGGAAACGCGGAGAACCCCGTGACAGGCCGCCTTTCCCGGTGGAAAAGGGGTACCTCGACTATCCCACCGTGGTAAACAACGTGGAAACCCTCTGCGCAGTAGTGAAGGTAATGCTCAACGGCGGCGAATGGTACCGCAGTTTTGGTACGCAGGATTCGACCGGAACCAAACTGCTGAGCGTATCGGGCGACTGCAAGTACCCGGGCGTCTACGAGGTGGAATGGGGATTCAGTGTATATGACATCCTGGGCATGGTGGGGGCAACCCCCGATGTACAGGCTGTGCAGGTGGGAGGCCCTTCCGGAACCCTCCTGGCCCCTGTCGAATTCCGGCGCATCCTCGGCTATGAGGACCTGGCTACCGGAGGTTCCATCATCATCTTTGGCAAGCACAGAGACCTGCTCAAGGATGTGGTACTGAACTTTACCGAATTCTTCATCGATGAATCATGCGGTTCCTGCTCCACCTGCCGCATTATGCCGGTGGTACTGCGAAACAAACTGCTGAAAATTCTCAACGGCAAAGGCGTCATCAAAGACATTGACGACATGCTCGAATGGGCCAAAGTGCTGAAAGCCAGCCGTTGCGGACTGGGACAGACCGCGGCCAATCCCATTGTTTCCAGCATCAAGAATTTCCGGCATCTTTATGAACAAAGGGTGCGCATGGATACTGACTTCGACAGCGGATTCAACCTGGCCGAATCAGTCAGGGATTACATCGAAGCATCCGGACGCGTTATTGTTGAATAATTAATAAATCTCTATACCATGGCCAAAATCGTTAATTTCACAATAGATGGCAAGGACTGCATCGCGGAAGAAGGATTGTACCTGGTGCAGGCCGCCAAAAACAACGGGGTATATATTCCTACCCTGTGCAACTTCGAAGGGGTCAAACCCAAAGGATCCTGCCGCATCTGCACCGTCCGTGTCAATGGCAGGCTGATGACTTCCTGCACCACGCCGGTTACCGACGGCATGAAAGTCGAAAGCAATATGGAAGATATCAATGAACTGCGGAAAGCAATCATTGAACTGCTGTTTGTGGAAGGCAACCATTTCTGCCCTGCCTGTGAGAAAAGCGGAAACTGTGAATTGCAGGCACTTGCCTACCGCTTCCAAATAATGGTTCCCCGCTATCCATATACTTTCCCTCAGCGAAAGGTTGATGCTTCCAATCCTAAAATCATTAAGGAACAGAACCGCTGCATCATGTGCAAGAGGTGCATACGGGCCATCAAAGACGAACAGGGAAGAAGCCTGTTTGCTTACAAAAAACGCGGACACAAGTCAGAAGTAGTTCTTGATCCCATCCTTGGGCGGCAGATGAGCGACGAACTTGCCCGCAAGGCAATGGCCGTCTGTCCGGTAGGTTCCATCCTTGTCCGCGAACAGGGCTTTATCCATCCCATCGGAACCCGCAAGTACGATAAAATGCCAATAGGCAGTGAAATTGAAATGTCTCAACCATCAAAATAACGGGAGGAAACGTATGAGCAAACCTGTAATAGCTACCACATCCCTTGCCGGATGCTTTGGTTGCCACATGTCAATTCTCGATATTGACGAAAAGATTCTTGACCTGATTGAACTGGTTGAGTTTAACAAATCGCCCATTGATGATATCAAACACTTCACCAAACAGTGTGATATTGGCCTGATTGAAGGAGGATGCTGCAACAGCGAAAACATTCATGTACTGCGTGAATTCCGCGAGCATTGCAAAATCCTTGTTTCAGTCGGAGAATGCGCCATCATGGGCGGACTGCCTGCTTTCCGGAACAATATTCCGTTAAAGGAGTGCCTGCGGGAGGCCTATCTGCTCAGCCCTTCCGTTCAGGCAAACCATGAATACATCATTCCCAACGATGAGGATATTCCCATGATTCTTGACAAGGTGTATCCCTGCCATGAAATTGTAAAAATTGATTATTTCCTTCCCGGATGTCCGCCCCGTGCCGAACTGATCTGGGAAGCCCTGGTGGCCCTCATCAAGAATCGCCCGATGGATTTGCCGTACGAAGTAATTAAATACGATTAAGCAAATAGTAAACCGAAAAGAATATGAACCAGAAAATCATCATAGAACCGGTAACCCGTGTGGAAGGACACGGCAAAGTTACCATACATCTTGACGAAGAGGGGAATGTTGCCCGCACCCGACTGCACATCGTTGAATTCAGAGGTTTTGAACGGTTTGTCCAGGGCCGCCCGTACTGGGAAATGCCTGTACTGGTGCAAAGGCTCTGCGGGATCTGTCCGGTGAGCCACCATCTGGCGGCAGCCAAGGCTCTGGATGTGATCGTCGGCGCCGGAACCGGCGAAGGACTTACCCCTGCCGGAGAAAAAATGCGCCGGCTGATGCATTACGGCCAGATCTTTCAGTCACACACCCTCCATTTCTTCCACCTGGCTTCTCCCGACCTCCTGTTCGGCATTGATGCCGACCCGGCTATTCGTAATATTATAGGTGTGGCTCTCAAGCATAAAGACCTGGCTGTTCAGGGAGTGATGATGCGCAAATTCGGGCAGGAAATCATCAAGGCTACGGCTGGCAAAAAGATTCACGGCACCGGAGCTATTCCGGGCGGAATCAACAAACACCTCACCCCTGAAGAGCGGGATATGTTCCTCCATGGACCTGACCCGCTCAACATTGATAAAATGATCGAATGGTCGGTGGCTGCTGTCGATTTCTTCAAATCGTATCACAAAAAGAACAAGGACCTGATTGATAATTTCAGCGTTTTTCCTTCGAACCACCTGAGCCTTGTAAGAAAAGACGGAGCGCTTGACCTCTACCACGGAGTCCTCAGGGCAGTTGATGCCAACGGAAAGAAAATCCTTAACGACGTTGACTATCACGATTACCTGAAGTACATCGACGAGGAAGTCCGGTCGTGGAGCTACATGAAGTTCCCCTACCTGAAGCACCTGGGCAAGGAAAACGGCTGGTACACGGTTGGACCTCTTGCACGGCTCAACACCTGCGACTTCATTCCTACGCCCATTGCACAGAAGGAGTTTGAAGAATTCAAAGCCTACACAAACGGGAAGCCGAACAATATGTCGATGCACATGCACTGGGCACGGCTCATCGAGGTTCTTCATGCCGCCGAAATGATGAAGGAACTCCTGAACGATCCCGATCTGCTTGAGGGAGAACTGGTGGTGAAGGGAAAGAAACAGTATGAAGGAATTGGCCTGATTGAAGCGCCCCGTGGTACCCTTTTCCATCATTACCGTATCAACGAAAACGACCAGGTGGTTATGGCCAACCTGATTGTTTCAACCACCAACAACAACCAGCCCATGAACAATGCGGTAAACGTGGTGGCCAAAAAAATGATGACCGGGCAGAGGGAAATTACCGAAGCGATGAAAAATGCCGTAGAAGTGGCCATCCGGGCATACGACCCCTGCCTGAGCTGTGCCACGCACGCACTGGGCAAAATGCCCCTGGCGCTTTACCTTTACGACAAAGACGATAACCTCATTGATGAATTCATCTCGCAGTGAGCAATCCGCGTATTCTGATCTATGGATATGGCAACCCGGGCCGTCAGGATGACGGCCTGGGTGTTTTTTTGGCCGAAGAAGTAGAAAAATGGGCAAGGGAAAACCATCTGGATCATATCAGAACGGAAACCAATTACCAGCTTAACATAGAGGATGCAGCTGAAATTCATGATGCTGACATTGTGATTTTTGCCGACGCATCCCTTGCCACCGAAGAATCGTTCCGGCTGGAAAAGCTTCAGCCCTCCCCCAGGGTAGAATTTACTATGCATGCGGTTGACCCGGCTTTCATTCTTTATTTGTGCGATACGGTTTACGGCACTATTCCGGAAGCTTATGTGCTTCACCTGAAGGGTGACTCATACGAAATGTACGAAGGCCTGACTGCCAAAGGACAAAAGGTTTTAAAGGAAGCCTTTGGCTGGATCTGTTCCTTCCTGACCAGCAAATCAATTCCTGAATAAGAAATCGGCTTCATATAAATATTTCTTTCTGCTGTCCTTTCGGCATTTGCAATTGTCTTTTCGCTTTACGCTGGAACTCTGGAACGCTGGAACTCTGGAACTTTGGAACATTGGAACATTGGAACCCTGGAACCTCATTATTGGGAAATCGGAAATCTCTGAAAATTTCCTATTTCCAATTTCCAATTTCCTTTACGAGATCA
>JAAYUG010000098.1 GCA_012517825.1 Bacteroidales bacterium
TCCGGCAGAAAGATTTCAGCCATGTCTTTGTGCACCAGCAAAGTTTCGGCAGCATTGCAAACTCCCGGACGATGGGTCTTTGCATTGACGATAATATCAATTCCCATTTTGAGGTCACTGGGGTTGTCAATGTAAACATGGCAATTCCCGGTACCGGTCTCAATAACGGGTACCGTGCTGTTTTCCACAACCGACTTTATCAATCCGGCTCCGCCTCGTGGAATCAGAACATCAAGATACTGATTCATTCGCATAAGGGCCTGAGCGCTTTCCCTGGAAGTATCAGTTATCAGCTGTATACTGTCTTTGGGCAAACCGGTTTTTTCCAGGGCAACCTGCAAACATTCCACAATGGCTTTATTGGAAAAAATGGCCTCTCTTCCCCCGCGAAGAATAGCAGCATTTCCTGTTTTCAGACACAAACCGGCAACATCGGCTGTTACATTGGGCCGTGCTTCATAGATCACACCAACCACTCCGAGAGGAACCCTCTGCTGGCCAATCAACAAACCGTTTGGCCTCTGCTTCATCCAGAGCACTTCACCCACCGGATCCTCCAGCACGGCAATTTGCCTTAACCCTTCGGCCATGGAGGCAATGCGGCCCTCATTAAGCATCAGCCGGTCGAGAAGCGCTCCTTTCACCCCTGCATTGCGCGCAGCTTCAACATCTTTATGATTTTCTTCCAGAATCCTTTCCTGGTACCGGATTAAATGATCTGCTGCCTGATTCAAAGCCTCGTTTTTCCTGTCAACAGTAACTCCTGCCAGAATCCGTGAGGCAACTTTCGCCTTTTTCCCATATTCTTCCAGACTGTTCATTTTTCCATCTAAATTTTTTAGTTCGTCATTTTCAGCAGACTGTCATTCTGCTTCCAAAAGCAAATAACGTTCCCAGTTCCTCTCCTTCCAGCAGTCTGACGAGTACCGACGGGTCTTCTCCGCTGGCTATAACGGCATCGATTCCGGCCTCCCAGCAGATACGTGCTGCCACGATCTTGGTAACCATTCCCCCAGTACCGAATGAAGATGCCGATCCTGAAGCAATACTCTCGAGCCAGGGGGAAAACTCCGTAACCAGTGAAATCATCTTTGCTTCCGGGTCAATATGGGGATCACCTGAATACAAGCCGTCAATATCGCTGAGTATAACAAGCAGGTCAGCATCAATCAGCTCGGCTACATAAGCTGAAAGGGTGTCGTTATCTCCAAACTCAATCTGTTCCGTTGAAACGGTATCATTCTCGTTGATAATAGGGATGACATTCATCTCCAGAAGCGAATCCAGTGTATTTCGGGCGTTTCTTCGGCGAACCGGAACGGTAATAGCATCGCGGGTAAGCAACACCTGCGCCACAACCTGATTATGCCGGTCAAAAAAACGCTGATATATTTTAATAAGTCCGGCCTGACCAATGGCTGCCAATGCCTGCTTTTCCACTTTGTCAACAGGCTTTCCGGTAATTCCCATTCTTCCGGCCCCAACAGCGGTTGCACCGGAAGATACAAGAACCATCTGTCTGCCCTCGGCCTGCAGTTTCGAAAGGACAATAGCAACCTGCTCCAGACGGGAATAATTGATCTTACCATTGGCGTATGAAAGGCTTGAACTCCCGACCTTTACAACAACCCGCTTCCTGTTTTTCAATAAATCTCTGTAATCCATCTCCTCCGTCTTAATAAATATAATCCTGCGGCACTCCTGCGGGAAAATGCTGCAAAGGCTGCTGCATGAAACCCGCATCACGTTTTATACGCTTCGCCGTTTCAAAAATCTCATTTTCCCCGGCCTGAATCACTTCGCCGGTATAGGTATAGATCAGATACGTTCCTTCCGATATGTGCCGCAGAATGATCATATGGGCATGCACGATTCTTGCAACCTGAAGCGCCAGAGGATAATTGTCGCCCAGTTCAATATCCTCGGTCGATACGGAATCATTTTCATTGACAATGGGTATAATTCCTTTATCCATGAGCCGGCGAAATGTATTCTCAGCATTCAGGCTCCATATTCGGTTCTCAAGAACATCCTGTGTAAGTAACACCTGTGCCACCGTTTGGTTGAAACCATCAAAACATTTCTGATACTGTGTGATAAGTTCAGCCTGTCCAACAGCTGCAGCGGCCTGCTTCCCGGTCAGGGCGGCAGGGATTGTTTTCATTCCCAGCCGCTGTGATCCAAGAAAAATAGCTCCGGATGATACCAGCACCACCTTGTGGCCGCAGTTCATCAGGTTAGTACACAGCATGGAAACCCTTTCCATCCGCGAAAGATCAAGCTGACCTTCCTTCAGTAGAGTAGCAATCTCCACCCTGAAAACAATACGCAACGAATCTGGCATTTTCTTAAAGTTACATAGATGCTTCCTGCAACAGGTATTGGTAAGCCTTGTCAATTACTTCAAAGTGAAATGATTCCAGGATGTTGTCCATTTTCTTCCTGATCTCATCATTGCAAAGATTTCCGATACTGCCTTCATGGGTATGGTGAATGTTTTCGGGATGTTTATAGGTTCCATCTGCTATTGACTTACCTACCTGTTTATAAGCATCCCTGAAAGGCATCCCTTCCAGCACCAGCCGGTTTACCTCCTCAACGCTGAACAGATAATCATACCGGGGATCATCAAGGATGTGCTCATTCACTTTTATATGCTCCAGCATCATTTGGGTCATCTTCAGGCATTCCTTTATCTCTGCAAAGCCAGGCATGAAAACCTCCTTGGTAACTTGCATATCCCTGTGATACCCCGAAGGAAGATTGGCAAGTATCAGGCTCAGGTTGTTGGCTACACCCTGAAGTTTATTGCACCTTGCCCTTACCAGTTCAAAAACATCCGGATTTTTCTTGTGGGGCATTATACTGGATCCGGTTGTCAGTTGATCAGGGAAGGAAATAAAACCATAGTTCTGACTGCTGTATAAACAGGCATCCATGGCAAGCCGCCCAAGGGTAGAGGCAATGGACCCCACGGCAAAGCTTACAATCTTTTCTACTTTACCCCTTGCCATCTGCGCATTCACTACATTATAGCTCAGGGTATCAAACCCCAGAAGGGCCGTCGTCATCTTTCTGTCCAGAGGAAAAGAAGACCCATATCCTGCCGCTGAACCCAGAGGATTCTGGTTGGCAATGCGGTAAGCCGCCAGCAATAACTGCATGTCATCGGTCAGGCTTTCGGCATACGCCCCAAACCACAAACCGAAAGAGGAAGGCATGGCTATCTGAAAATGCGTATAACCTGGAAGAAGAACATCCTTGTATTTTTCACTGAGGTTCAGAAGCAGATCAAACAGCGATCTGGTCTGTTGTGTCAGCTCCCTGATTTCATCGCGGATATACAGCTTGATATCAACAAGAACCTGGTCATTCCGAGACCGGCCAGTGTGAACTTTTTTCCCGATATCACCAAGGCGGTCGGTTAGTATCATTTCAATCTGCGAATGAACATCCTCCACTCCCTCCTCGATGCGGAACTCCCCTTCCTTTATTTTGTTGTAAATCCTGATCAGCTCATATTCCAGCTTTTTCAGTTCGGTCTCGGTCAGCAATCCGATGTGCTTCAGCATACGGATGTGGGCAATTGTTCCAAGAACATCGTAGGGAGCAAGAACCACGTCAAGTTCATTGTCCTTACCAATGGTAAACGTTTCGATGAGTTTTTCAAGGGCTGTGCCCTTATCCCAGAGTTTCATAGTAAAATAATTTTAAGGGGGTTAATAAACAATCATGTACAATCAGATTCTGCCATTAGCCTTCCTGACCTGCAGGATAGCATGATGTGCCATAAGACGGATGGCATTGATCTTAATAAAACCGGCACTGTCCATCTGGTTGAAACCTCCTTCAATATCCATACTCGACAATTCTTTATTGTAGAGGGAACTGGGAGACTCCCGCCCGTCAACAATGACATTGCCTTTATAAAGAGTTAAAAATACTTTTCCGTCAATTACTTCCTGGCTTTTATTGATGGCAGCCATCAGAAAATCCATCTCGGGGCTGAACCAGAATCCGTTATATACAATTTCGGCGAAAACCGGAGACAGCATATTGCGCAGACGCATCACTTCACGGTCCATGGCAATACCTTCGATGTCCATATGGGCTACATGCAAAATGGTTGCCCCGGGTGTTTCATAAACACCCCTCGATTTGATGCCAACAAAACGGTTTTCAACCATATCAAGCAAACCGATTCCGTTTTCGGAACCAAGTTTGTTAAGGTACATAAAAAGTTCCAGCGGCTTTTCCTTTACAGTGCCATCATCCGTATTAACCACCTTCACCGGGGTACCGTCTTTGAAATGGATTTCTATATGAGTTTCTTTATCGGGTGCATTCTGGGGCAGCAGAATTTTGGTAAATATATCCTTCCCCGGTTTATATGCCGGATCTTCCAGAACTCCTGCCTCATGACTGATATGCATCAGGTTGTCATCTTCACTGTATGGTTTGCTGATGGTGGCTTTCACGGGAATGCCTTTCGCCTGCGCATAGGCAATCATATCGCTTCTTCCCTTGAATTCATTAAGGAATTCAGCCGTCTTCCAGGGGGAAAGAACTTTGATTTTAGGATTCAGGGCATAATAGGTCAGCTCAAACCGGACCTGGTCATTACCTTTCCCGGTAGCTCCATGCGCCACATAAGCCGCCTTTTCCGCATCGGCAATTTCAATCTGCTTTTTGGCAATCAGAGGCCGGGCCAGTGACGTACCCATGAGATACCGGCCTTCATATACTGCATTGGCACGTATAGCCGGAAAAATATAGTCTGTAACAAATTCTTCCTTCAGGTCTTCGATATACACCTTCGATGCTCCTATTTTCAGAGCTTTTTCTCGGGCGGCGTCAAAATCATCATCCTGCCCTACATCGGCTATGTAGGCAATCACATCATATCCTTTGTCAATCAACCATTTCAATATGACTGAAGTATCCAGCCCACCACTGTACGCAAGTATTACTTTTTCCTTCATTGTATGAAATTTTAAAATCAGGTTAATAAAGTAAAATAAGGGGTGGCCGTCGTGTGCAAACCCCCTGAAAATGCAACACAAACGACCACACCCTCCCTAAGGTTTCCTTTCAATTTCCGGGATGATCAGTGCCAGAGCCTTCTGAATATCACTCTTCTTCACACCTTCCCTGCCTATTACCAGTATGGTATCATCTCCCGCCACAGTAGCAAGAATTTCATACGGCTGGTGATGGTCGATCAGATAGGCAAGCCCGCTGGCAAAGCCCGGTATGGTTTTAATTACACCAAGATTATGGGAAAACTCGAGGGAAATAAAACCCGTCTTCCCCGCAGTTTCCTCAGGTACAACATCGTTCCAACCCGTTTCCTCCGGCAGAACATATACCATGCCCTTTTTCGAATCGGCTTTCCGCCCAACTTTCAAAAACTTCAGATCCCTCGAAAGAGTCGCCTGCGTATACCTGAATCCTTTCTTTTCAAGCTTCTGCAAAAGCTCTTCCTGGGTACCGATTGTTCCGGTACTGATCAGTTTCCGAATTTCCATCAATCTGCGCGTACGGGTCTTCAGCATGGCATATTTATACATTTGTGCTGCAAATATATGCATTTTTTTCTTTTCTTTCCAAATTTTCCATAAAATAATTCGTAGATTTGCCACCAAATTATCAGGTAAGGTATGCAGAAAGTTCCAGTCAGTAAAGTACTTGTTCTGGGTTCCGGTGCCCTCAAAATCGGTGAAGCAGGTGAATTCGATTACTCCGGCTCACAGGCTTTAAAGGCCATGCGCGAGGAAAATATTTATACCATTCTCATTAATCCCAACATAGCAACCGTTCAAACGACTGAAGGTATCGCCGACAAAATCTATTTCCTGCCGGTTACTCCCTATTTTGTTGAAAAAGTAATCGAAAAAGAAAGGCCCGACGGAATTCTTCTGGCGTTCGGAGGGCAAACCGCCCTTAACTGCGGGGTGGCACTTTACCAAAACAAAATTCTCGAAAAGTACAATGTGAAGGTACTGGGAACTCCTGTTCAGGCTATCATAGATACCGAAGACCGTGAAAAATTCGTTGAACGCCTGAACGAAATTGAAGTTAAAACTCCCCGCAGTGTTGCTGTTACCAACATCGACGATGCCCTTGCTGCTGCAAAAATGCTGGGGTTCCCGGTGATCGTTCGTGCTGCCTATGCACTCGGAGGCCAGGGCAGCGGCTTTTGCTCCGATGAGGAAGAACTCCTCCGCACAGTTACCAGGGCCTTCTCCTATTCCCCTCAGGTTCTTGTGGAAGAATCATTGAAAGGATGGAAGGAAATTGAGTACGAAGTGGTCAGGGATCAGTTCGATAACTGCATCACTGTATGCAACATGGAAAATTTCGATCCCCTTGGAATTCATACCGGCGAAAGCATTGTGGTGGCTCCTTCCCAGACCCTTACCAACAGCGAATACCATAAACTGCGTCAGCTTTCCATTAAAATAATACGCCATATCGGAATTATCGGCGAATGCAATGTACAGTATGCCCTCGATCCGGAAAGCGAAGATTACAGAGTGATTGAAGTAAATGCCCGTTTGTCGCGTTCCAGTGCCCTTGCTTCCAAGGCAACAGGTTATCCGCTGGCCTTTGTGGCAGCAAAACTTGCACTTGGTTATGGTTTGCATGAACTGAAAAACTCAATTACTAAAACTACTACGGCCTTTTTTGAACCGGCCCTCGACTACATTGTGTGTAAAATACCCCGATGGGACCTGAACAAATTCATCGGCGTTTCCAAAACCATCAACAGCAGCATGAAAAGCGTAGGCGAGGTGATGGCCATCGGAAAAACCTTCGAAGAAGCTATTCAGAAAGGCCTCCGCATGATCGGGCAGGGCATGCACGGCTTCGTTGGCAACCGCGATCTTGAATTTGATAACATTGACAGAGAATTGTCAGAACCAACCGACATGCGGATTTTTGTCATTGCCAGTGCCTTTGAAAAAGGATATTCCATCGACCGCATTCATGATCTGACAAAAATTGACAAATGGTTCCTCATTAAACTGCAACGCATTTACCATCTTAAACAGGAACTCGAAAAATACTCTTCCCTCGAAGAACTGCCGCATGATCTGTTGCTGGACGCAAAAAAAGCAGGGTTCAGCGATTTTCAGATTGCCCGTTCCGTGCTTCATTCAGCTAAAAGCGACATGCAGCAAAATCTTCTTAAAGTGAGGGAATTCCGGAAAAAAGCAGGAATCGTTCCGTATGTAAAACAAATCGATACCCTTGCCGCTGAATATCCGGCCCGGACTAATTATCTCTACCTCACCTACAGCGGCGAAGAACATGATATTCCTTTCGAAAAGGACGGCAAGTCCATCATTGTTCTGGGCTCTGGAGCATACCGTATCGGCAGTTCCGTCGAATTCGACTGGTGCAGTGTCAGCGCGCTTCAAACGGTCAACCAGCAAGGATTCCGGTCGGTGATGATCAACTACAATCCGGAAACCGTCAGTACCGATTATGATCTCTGCGACCGACTCTACTTCGATGAACTGTCGTTCGAGCGGGTAATGGATATTATTGAACTGGAATCCCCGAAAGGTGTAATCCTCTCCATGGGAGGGCAGATTCCCAATAACCTTGCCATGCGTCTGTATGAGCAGAATGTACCGGTTCTCGGTTCTTCTCCCGTCTCTATTGACCAGGCTGAAAACCGGCATAAATTTTCCAGCCTCCTCGATACCTTGAAAATTGATCAGCCCCGCTGGAAGGAACTTACCAGCATGACCGATATCTATCAGTTTGTTGACGACATCGGATTTCCTGTCCTGATCCGTCCTTCCTACGTTCTCTCCGGAGCCGCAATGAACGTGGTTTCCAATAAGGAAGAACTCGAATATTTCCTCAAACTTGCTGCCAACGTATCCAAACAATATCCGGTAGTCGTTTCCGAATTTATCCAGCAGGCAAAGGAAATTGAAATTGATGCTGTGGCCCGGCACGGAGAGCTGATCACCTACGCCATCTCAGAACATGTTGAATTCGCCGGTGTCCATTCAGGAGATGCCACGATGGTTTTCCCGGCACAAAAAGTCTACTTCGAAACCATTCGGCGCATCAAACGCATTACGCGCGAAATCGCCAAAGCCCTTGATATTACCGGACCGTTCAATATTCAGTTCCTGGCAAAGGACAATGACATCAAAGTAATCGAATGCAACCTCCGTGCTTCCCGCAGTTTTCCCTTTGTATCCAAAGTGCTGAAGGTGAACTTCATAGACATTGCCACAAAAATTCTGCTGGGACTTCCCGTTGAAAAACCCCATAAATCAGCATTCGATATAGACTATATCGGTGTCAAGGCTCCCCAGTTTTCTTTCTCCCGTCTTCAGAAAGCCGATCCCGTGCTCGGCGTTGACATGGCTTCTACCGGCGAAGTGGGATGCCTCGGAGATACATTCTATGAAGCCATTCTCACCGCCATGCTTTCTGTGGGATACACCATTCCTAAGAAAAATATCCTTCTGTCGACCGGAGAAATGCGTTCTAAGGTTGAACTGCTCAACAGCTGCCGGATGCTTTACGAAAAAGGCTATAACCTCTTTGCCACGAAAGGTACACAACAGTTTCTGGAACTGAATGGCATTCCGGCAACAGCCCTGCACTGGCCCGATGAAGACAAAAAGCCCAACGTTCTTGATTATCTCCGCAGCCGGACCATCGACCTGGTAATCAACATTCCCAAAGACCTCTCCAAGACCGAACTCAGCAATGATTACATGATCCGCAGAAGTGCCGTCGATTTCAACATCCCTCTCATCACCAACGCCCGCCTGGCCAGTGCCTTTATTATCGCCTTCTGTAAACTGAAAATGGAAGACATCGCTATCAGAAGCTGGGATGAATATTAATGCACCACCATGAAGCATCGCAGTATTCTTCCTTTTGTTTCGACCCTTTTTCTTGTCCTTTTCCTTGCCTGTTCCCCGGCATTACGCTATCAGAAAGCACCGGAAGTACTTTCATGGGAAAAGGAAATCCGTGCACTTGAACATCTTGATTCCATTGAAACCGATCCTGAAAATGCCATTCTTTTCACAGGCAGTTCCAGCATCCGCCTCTGGAATACTATTCAGGAAGACATGGCCCCATGGAAGGTAATAAGAAGAGGATACGGAGGAGCAAAATTGAGCGATTTTGCGGTCTATGCTCCCCGGATTATCTCTTCGCATAACCCTTCGGCAATCGTAATCTTTATCGCCAACGATATTACAGGCTCCCCTTCTGACAAATCCCCCCGCGAAATTGAGGCTTTGGTGCGCTCAATTCACCGGACCATCAGGGCAAGATTCCCCTCTTTACCTGTATTCTGGATTGAAATAACTCCAACTCCTTCCCGATGGAATGCCTGGCCACGGATTCAGAAAGCCAATCAGCAAATACAATCGTTTTGTCAGCATCATAAAAACACCTGGTTCATTGAAACATCAAAGGCATTTCTTACTTCGGAAAATCAGCCAAGACCCGAATTGTTTACTGACGACCAGCTCCACCTCAACCATGAAGGCTACCTGCTCTGGTCATCCATTATCAAGACCAGCCTCCGGAAAGTGCTCACCCCCTGAAGTTTTTCCCTGACCTCTCTGCAGTTGATGATATATGCATTCCGGCTCCATTTTCCGAAAGGAGAAATTTGTTCACTTTCATCAGATTTTTTACCTTTTCCTGTTTAGTGAATATTTTTTTATAAATTTAACCACTTATTCAATCCTATTTGTATGATTCACCTACGCCTGCTTCTCGGATTGATTCCCAATACCGAAAAACTGGAGTCCAGGGAAAACGCTCTTTGGGCTGAGTTCAGGGAGTTTACTTCGTACGCCGGTTCAGAAGAACTCAAACGGTACCAGGAACTTGATAAATTGATCAATTCACCGGAATTTCCCCGTCAGGTAAATGCCGTCAAGGCCCAAAAGTATTCCGATACGGAAGAATTTCGTAAAGAACAGGAATTCAAAAAAATACAAAAAGATCCCCGCTGGAAAACCTATATCAAAGTTAAAAATTCAGCTACCCTGGCCGCTGCCCAGGCTTTTGAAAAATCACCTGAATACCAACGCCTCGAGGAACTTGACAAAATAGTCACCTCCCAGGAATTCCGGCAGAAAAGAAGCAGTATGTCAGCACGTGAATTCAGGGTTACCCCTGAATCTGACCTGTGGAATGAATACCTCCAGCTGAAAAAATCGCCCGAAGCCAGAAAATATTTCTCCTTCAAAGCCTCCCCGAAGTTCAGTATTTACTCCCAGGTGGATTCCTCTGACCTTCCCGGCCGGTACATGGAACTGGAACAATATCTTGCATCCGAAGATTTCAGAAAGGTGAAGGAATTTATGCTTCTGCCGCCGAAGAAAAAATACCTCCTTTCTGAGGAATATAAACTGCTTCAGGAATATCTTACCCTGAAGAAATCAGAAAAAATCAGATGGTTCTTTAAGGTTCAGAAGCAGGATAAATTCCGAGAACTGAAAAAACTGACCCTGAAATTTGAAGATGATTTTGCAGGAAAAACCCTTGACACCTCCAAATGGATTACCCGTTACTTCTGGGGGGAAACTATTCTGAAAGATGCCTATTCCCTTGCTTCCGACAAACATTTTCTTACCGACGGAAAAAACCTTGAACTGGATGGAAGCATGCTGAAAATTATAACCCGGAAGGAAGAAGTGACCGGCAAAGCATGGGATCCGGCTCTTGGCTTTTATCCCAAAGATTTCAGCTACACATCAGGCATTATAAATACCGGAAAAAGTTTCCGCCAGCAATACGGTATCATTCAGGCCAAAGTTCGGCTCAACAACCCCGGTAAGGTGACACACGCTTTCTGGCTTACCGGCGATCGCATCATCCCCCAGGTGGATGTATTCAAAACCGACAACAGCAAAATACTGTTGAGTACTTTCTGGGGAAACATTACAGAAAAAGACGGTATCAGGCACAACACCATCCGTCTGTCAGCTTCCCGCCTGATGAA
>JAAYUG010000099.1 GCA_012517825.1 Bacteroidales bacterium
AATGAAACAGCGTCAGAAAAGCACAACCGTTGAACGCAGAAAGGAAATTCTGAGTCAGTTATCAGCTCACGGGCAGGTTCTGGTCCACGAACTGAGCAAAGTATTCAATGTCAGTGAAGTTACGGTTCGGAATGATCTGGAACAGCTCGAGAAAAAACATCTCTTGCTGCGTATTCGCGGCGGAGCTATTAAAACCGACGGAGGCGTTGGCATTGACATCCACCTCTCTGATAAAGACAAACTGCACTATCAGGAGAAAGCAAGGATTGGCAAAAGAGCAGCTGAACTTATAAAAGACCACGATACCATTATTCTTGATTCCGGCACCACCACTTTCGAAATAGCAAAGAACCTGAGCCATCTGAATAATATTACTGTGGTTTGCAACGCTCTGAACATTATTGGTCAGCTTGTCAACAATAACAATGTCAACTTAATCATCCCCGGAGGGTATCTGAGAAGAAATTCCCTCTCCCTGGTTGGTCCCCTTTCAGAAAAGAATCTTCAAAATATTTTTGTTGACAAGGTTTTCCTGGGTGTAGATGGTTTCGACACCCAACACGGTATTTATACTCCCAATCTCGAAGAAGCTCACCTTAACGAGCTGATGATAAAGAATGCCAGGGAAGTAATCATCGTAACCGACTCAAGCAAATTTTTCAGGAGAAGCCTTGCCTTTATTTGCGGAATCAGCAAAATCCATTGCGTGGTTACCGACGAAGGCATTCCTGCTGATGATAAAAAACGCCTTGAAGATGCCGGAATTAAGGTTATTATTGCCTGATTCCTACCTTCCCTTCCCATTCCTTTGAGAATGACGTTCAGCCAATTTAATATGCTTGAATTTCAGAGGTTTAAAAGACCTGCATCTTCATTTATGGTTTGAGATATTCTGTTTTTCCTTATTTTTTGTTTCAAAACATTACGTTTTATTCATTTTGTTTATATTTGGCCCTGGAATAGAAAAAAGACCGCCCAGGCTGGTTCCTTTTTAATGTGATTCAGAAGAGAAAGATTTCAGGACAAACGATTATCAAATATTATCCGGATGAAAACAAACAGGTTGTGGCTGTTATTTGCATTGATAACGACAATTTTCTGGGGTGTATGGGGTGCATTCATTGAAATACCTGAAAAATCAGGATTTCCTGCCACTTTGGGTTATGTGGTTTGGTCGCTGACCATGATTCCATGTGCTTTGTTTGCTCTTAGCAGAATCGGTTGGAATCCGGAACACGATAAAAAATCAGTTTTCCTTGGATCAGCGGTCGGTTTGCTTGGCGCCGGCGGCCAGTTGATTTTGTTTCAGGCGCTGAGACAGGGACCGGCCTACATAGTTTTTCCGATTATATCCCTTTATCCTGTTCTGACCATATTTCTCTCGCTGGTATTTCTGAAGGAAAAGGCAAATGTCCGGCAATGGGTAGGAATTGTTCTGGCACTTATTGCCATGTTTCTTCTCTCCAATCCACAGGTTAATCCCGGGAAAACGGAGGGTATCGGTTGGCTGGCACTCGCCATCATGGTCTTTGTCATGTGGGGCACACAGGCATGGGTGATGAAATTTTCCAATAATTCAATGAAAGCGGAAAGCATTTTTTTCTATATGGCGATTACAGGTCTGGTTTTGTCACCTTTTGCTGTTCTGATGACTGATTTCTCGGTTCCCGTAAATTGGGGATTCAAAGGACCATGGCTTGCAGGAATAATTCAGGTTCTAAATGCAATTGGAGCGCTTTCGCTTGTTTATGCACTGCGTTATGGAAAAGCGATTATAGTGGTTCCGCTTACAGGTCTGGCACCGGTTATTACTGTCGTACTCTCCCTCATACTTTACGGGGTTGTACCGGGAGGTGTTCTTCTGGCTGGTCTTATTACAGCTTCAGTAGCCATCGTTTTGCTTGCTGAATAATCCCTGTGCGTATTTTAAATCTCGAACAGGGAAA
>JAAYUG010000100.1 GCA_012517825.1 Bacteroidales bacterium
AAAGCAATGATTGGGTTTATAAATCAGTAAGATCACTATTACATTAACTCATGAACATCATTGGCAGGAAGCACATTATTTCTGTTCCCTGTTTTTCTTTCCCGAAAACGTATATCTGTACGAAAAATTCATCGTAAATTCTTTCCTGTTATTGCGATCCTCCGTTTTTCGCCAGGCCATTCCGAAAGTCAGATCGGCTGTATGGTTTTTCTGCCTGAAAGATAATCCTCCGCGGCCCATAAGCACATATCCTGTCTTTTCTGCGTCGTACCATGTTTTATTGTATGATACGGATGAATAGGCCTGCAATTTATTTTGTGCAATGGATTTTCGCACTGAAAGAGCAGGTCCCAGATAGGCTCCGGTAATTTCTCCGGTACGTGAACTATTGTATT
The DNA here is from genome assembly GCA_012517825.1 of Bacteroidales bacterium. Taxonomy (NCBI): domain Bacteria; kingdom Pseudomonadati; phylum Bacteroidota; class Bacteroidia; order Bacteroidales; species Bacteroidales bacterium. The sequence goes on from JAAYUG010000100.1 coordinate 396, forward strand.
GCAGAACCATACTACTGCTCAGATCATTATCGGGTTTTGAAAATGTATAACCTCCTGAGGCCGAAACAAACAATCCACGGTTTGCCAGGCTGTCGGCCGACTCTTCACGGCTGGTATTCGAATTGAATGAAACATTGATCTGGTGTCTGTTTCCGCTCCTGTCTTCCGTTTGCCAGAAAACGGTCCCGCCCCATGTACCGGTAACCTGCCGGTAATGCAAGGTGTCCGCATTTTTCCAGGGGTCGGGTTCTGACAGATATTCCTCCACAGGCCTCAGATACATATATCGGCTGAAATTGGAATAGGTAAAATTCATCTGCAGGGCATCGGACGGAGAACAGGTCAGATTCAGGTTGTGAATCAGTCGGTGCGAAGTACTGCTCTTGCGATGGCTCAGGTTATCGTACTGCCAGCCCGAGGAAACAGACCATGAAAGCTTCTTTTGAAGGGCTGTACCGGCATACTGAAAGGTGTAGCTTGCAAAATCGTTGAGATGGTAATACGCTCCCAGGGTTCTGTATCCGGGATCAACCCTCTCGGCATACAAACCTGCCGATCCAAAACGCGACGTATAGGTGATGCCTGTTTTGAGTGCGTTGTAACGGGCTGAACCATTGCGGTATTTCAGGGGAAAGAAGGTAGTGCCCTCTGCCACCTCAGGGCTTCTCCTGTCGGGAGTGAAAAAACTTACGGCATACTCAAATTGAACCTGAAGGTTGTCAATAATGCCGGCTGTGCCTTTTGAATGCAGAACCAGATTTTCGGCCGGAGCTTCCGTCAGGCTGTCGGGCAAATGGAATGCATCGTTTTTCCTGTCGGATGCATAAAATATTCCGGCACCAAGGCTGAATTTCTCTTCCCGGCATTCTCCGGCTAACCCGTATCCCATTCTATGCCTTATGCCGGGAAGTCCGCGGATTGTGTCTGGCGATGTTTGCCGCAAAAGACGTCCTCCCATGATGCTGATTTTCCATTTACCTCCCTCAGGTTCGAATTCTGCTCCTGCACCGGTAAACTGATGTCCGTTCAGACTGTATGGTGAAAAGCTCATCGAAGCATCGCCCAGGTACATGCGGATCCATTTCCATGAAGGCTGAAGGGAAAAACGGTTAAAGGGCTGCTGCCAGCGAAGGTTTGCATTGCTGTAGGTGACCGAAAAAGGAAGATTCCATCCGTACAGCGAAGCATTGAGTCCAACCTGCCAGATGGCACCTGATAGCGGATACGGAGAATTGCTTTTCCCGCTCATCCTGCCGTAATACTGCATTCCAACTGTTCCGTTTATCTGCAGGGGTTCCGATTTGCCAATCAGCGACAGATCCTGTCCTGTAATTTTTCCATATGCCATTGAGAGCAGGCAGAGTAAACAAAAGCGGTTTATGTACGGGAACTTTCTTTTTGTCATCGGTTGCACTTGTTATTCTACCACCACCATTCCGGCCTTCATTTCTTCGCCGCATACCACCTGTATCATGTACATTCCGGGGGTCAGACCGGGCAGCATCAGCGGTACCAGGTAGGAATCGCTTCCTTTCAACTGTTTTACCAATCTGATATTACCGTCTGGTATGCGGATGATTTTTAACTGCGCATCATGCCTGCGGCTCAGGTCAATTTCCACAGTACAGGCGTCCCGCAGGGGATTGGGATAGATCTTAAATCGGGTGATCATGGGGTTCCTTTCGTCTGGTTTTGTTCTGTTCTCATCAGGTTGCAGTATCAATACTTTCTTTTTCTGTGCACTGGCACAGCCCTGGTAATAGCCGGTAAGAATAATTTCGTATCTGCCCGTATCGGGAAAGACGCAGTAGCGCATCCATGGAGTTTCGGCAAGGATATTTGCCCGGGACAGGAACCACTTCAGAGAGTCAGGTACCGGCCAGGAAGTATCAATCAGCACCAGGGTATCGCCGGCCAGAGCTTCGCTGGAAACCAGCAGACGTGCTTCATAAGTGGTTTCAGACTGGGAAATGGTTACCGAATCTGTTGCACTGCATCCTTCCTCATCGCTCACCTCTACCCTGTAAATTCCGGCTTCTTTTACTTCCAGCATGTCTTCGTTTCCTAAAAATTCACCGTCACGGTACCACATGTAATGGCTGAATTTTCCCGGAACCAGCCAGTACCTGGCATCCCGGCACAAGGTAATATCCTCTCCCAGTTCAGGTTCGGGGTTTCTCTGGTTGGACAGGGTGAATTCAAATAGAGCTGAGCATTGATTGCTGTCAAGGACGGTGACATAATGTCTTCCTGCCGCCAGCCCGGTGACGGTTTCTCCTTCCACTCCGGTACTCCACAGATACCGGTAGCCGGGAGTTCCTCCTGCGGCCCTGATGTGTATGGATCCGTTGCTTTTGGAGGTACATAGAGGTTGAGTAATCGATATCTGCGCAAGGGAAAGGCTGTCGGGCTGGGTGATTTCCACGGTTGTAAACAGGCGGCACCCAATGCTGTCAGTAAGTTCGGCCGTATATTTTCCTGCCGGTAATCCGCGGATTCGTTTTCCCGTCATGGAATTGTTCCATAGTACCTGGTAAGGTGGAGTTCCACCCTCCGGCTCCAGTTCAATGCTTCCGTCGTTGAACCCGTAACAGGTGACTGGCTGAATGCTTGCCCTGCTGATGGTGATTCCTCCTGAATCGGATACTTCGAAATAGAATACGGCCTGGCAATGATTTCTGTCGGTTACCAGCAAGCTGTAATGCCCTCCGGAGATGCCATCAGCGGTCGGGGCTGAGCTCACAAAACCGTTTTCTCCGGTCCATTGGAACGTATACTCAGGCGTGCCGCCGGCAATTTTTGCGTCAATTTTTCCGTCGTCTTGTCCGCACAGGGGAGAAGTAATGCGGCTTTCTTCCAGAACCAGCGGGGGAGGAGCGGAAAGTTCCTGTATTGTGGTTTCTGACAGGCATCCCTGTGCATCTTTGACGCTGATCATCTTACGTCCTTTTCCCAGTCCGGAGAGAACATTCTCCGGCGCCCAGGTCAAACTGTCAGCTTTTGCGAGGTATGGAGGAGTTCCTCCCCGGATGGTCAGAAAGATTTTTCCATCGCGGCGGTCGTCGCAGGTTGGCTGAACCAGCGAGTCGATGCTGAAGGCAAGAAAATCCGGTTCAGGAACTGTCGCATGTGCCGAAGCAATGACTCCGGCCGTATCCTGCGCGTACACCGTATATTCTCCTGCCGGAAGGTTTCCAAACCTTGCTGAATCGGTATATTCTTCTGTTCCGATGCCGAAGAGGTGTTTTGGGCCCCAGCCCCCGGCAGTTGAAAGTTCGATGGCTCCGTTAGAATATCCTTTGCAGGTGGCCGGAATTACTTTGTTGACGATGACCTCAAGCTTTTGTTCCGGCTCCCTGATCAGGAAGTTCCATACCGAGGTGTTGGTCACCTGCGAAGGGCATCCGGCCGAATCGGTAACCGCTACAAAATACCTGCCGGCGAAAAGGCTGTCAGCCACTGCCGTACGACGGGCAAAAATTTCCCGGACTTGCTTTTCTTCTTCGTCAACCAGATGCAACAGGTACGGAGCAGTTCCGCCGGAAATTTCAAACCGCGTGGGTGTGGCCGGCTTGCCTTTTTCTTTGGCGTATCCGGGGAAAATGGCAAGGGCAAAAGAATCCGGTTGGCCGATGACTGCCTCGGCCACAAAACTGCAGACGGTTGAGTCGGAAACCTCAATACGGTAATGTCCTGAAGCCAGGCCGCCTGTTTCAAAACGTTCTCCGCCTTTTGCCGCCGATAAGAAAATACCTTCGCGAAAGAGCCTGTAATTGTACTCACCGGAATTGGTCCTGCCGTTCAAGCTTTCCATCAGAAGGCTTCCACTTGCTGTTCCGTAACAATGTGCATCAATGATCCGGGCAATGACAGCCCTCAGGGTATCAGGCCGTGAGTCAGCCTTTTGATTCTGTATTACCGTGCATCCTGCTGAGTCGGAT
>JAAYUG010000101.1 GCA_012517825.1 Bacteroidales bacterium
CATTTAAGCCCAGGTAAGGTTCCTCGCGTATCATCGAATTAAACCACATGTTCCTCCGCTTGTGCGGGCCCCCGTCAATTCCTTTGAGTTTCAACGTTGCCGTCGTACTCCCCAGGTGGATCACTTAATGCTTTCGCTTAGCCGCTGACAGTATATCGCCAACAGCGAGTGATCATCGTTTACAGCGTGGACTACCAGGGTATCTAATCCTGTTTGCTCCCCACGCTTTCGTGCCTCAGCGTCAATCACGGTTTAGCAAGCTGCCTACGCAATCGGTGTTCTGTGTAATATCTAAGCATTTCACCGCTACATTACACATTCCGCCTGCCTCAACCGCATTCAAGAGCGACAGTATCAATGGCAATTCTACAGTTAAGCTGCAGGCTTTCACCACTGACTTACCGCCCCGCCTACGCACCCTTTAAACCCAATGAATCCGGATAACGCTTGCATCCTCCGTATTACCGCGGCTGCTGGCACGGAGTTAGCCGATGCTTATTCGTACAGTACCGTCAGTCCCGATCACGATCGGGAGTTTCGTCCCGTACAAAAGCAGTTTACAACCCATAGGGCCTTCATCCTGCACGCGGCATGGCTGGGTCAGGCTTGCGCCTATTGCCCAATATTCCTCACTGCTGCCTCCCGTAGGAGTCTGGTCCGTGTCTCAGTACCAGTGTGGGGGATCATCCTCTCAGACCCCCTAGCCATCGTAGCCTTGGTGAGCCGTTACCTCACCAACTAGCTAATGGCACGCATGCCCATCTTTTACCGCCGGAGCTTTCATTATAAACGGATGCCCGTTCATAATAATATGGGGTATTAATCCCGATTTCTCGGGGCTATCCCCCAGTAAAAGGTAGGTTACATACGCGTTACTCACCCGTGCGCCGGTCGCCGGCATGTATTGCTACACCCGCTGCCCCTCGACTTGCATGTGTTAGGCCTGCCGCTAGCGTTCATCCTGAGCCAGGATCAAACTCTTCGTTGTAATTGAGTTTGTTAATTTTCTAAGCTCAAGATTCATTGTCCCTGGAATTGCTTCCGGGGTTTTTCGCACCTTTCTTACCTTCTTTACAATATTTTCAAAGAACCTTTTTCTCTTATTTCTTTTGGGACTGCAAAGATAATCCTTTTTTTATTCCCGGCAAAAAAATTTTCATTTTTTTTGCTCTCTCTCCTTCTTTGCTTTTCCCTGTCATTCGAAAGAGGTTGCAAAAGTAAAACAAATTTTAATTCTATCCAAATTTATCTTAACTTTTTTTACCCCATCGCGTGAAAGAACGTCTCAAAAGCGGGTGCAAATATATACCCTTCTTTCATTTCTGCAATACCTTCCTCCAATTTTTTTTTCATTTTTTTCTCCTCCTCTCAGATTCAATTAATTAAAGATGTATTAACAGAAACTTTCTCCCTGTCTTCCCCTTTTTTGCCCCCCAAAATACGGGTTGAAATAAAAATCTTATCTTAGAAGCCGTTTACCAGCCCAACGTTCCATTGTGAGATGAAATCATCAGACGCCATAGTCATTATCCCTACCTATAATGAAAGGGAGAATATTGCCCGAATGATTCACACAGTGCTTTCATTGCCAAATGAATACCATCTCCTTATCATAGATGATCATTCCCCCGATGGCACCGCCGAAATCGTAAAGGAACTCACCAATACATACCAGGGCAGGTTGTTTCTGCTGGAACGTCCGGGAAAAATGGGCCTGGGCACTGCCTATATCGAAGGCTTCCGTTGGGCTCTGGAACGAAATTACTCCTACATATTTGAAATGGATTCCGACTTTTCCCATGACCCTGCTGACCTTCCCAGGTTGCACAAGGCATGCATGGAGGGAGCTGACCTGGCCATCGGATCCCGCTATATTACCGGGGTTAATGTTGTGAACTGGCCCATAGGCAGGGTGCTTATGTCCTATTTTGCATCGGCCTATGTGCGCTTTATCACCGGAATGAGCATACGCGATACCACCGCCGGATTCAAATGTTACCGGAGAGAAGTTCTTCAAGCCATTAACCTTGACCGGGTCCGCTTCAAAGGTTATGCATTTCAGATTGAAATGAAGTTCATTACCTGGAAAATGCATTTCCGCATTGTTGAAATTCCTATTATATTTACTGAACGAAAGGAAGGGACTTCCAAAATGAGCCGGGGAATTTTCCGTGAAGCGGTACTTGGCGTTATTTCCATGAAGGTCAGAAGTCTCTTTTCCAGATACTGGCTTAAGAAACCTTAAACTCTTTGTTTATGAATCCGTGCCTGATCCATCGTGCACAACTGGTCAACGAAGGCAGGGAATACAAGGCGAGCGTCCTTATTGAAAACGGCATCATAGCGGAAGTCTTTGAGGGAGAAGTGCCATCAGGAATTCTTTCCGGTACCAAAATTATTGACGCACAAGGCCTTCACCTTTTCCCGGGAGTCATTGACGACCAGGTTCATTTCAGGGAACCAGGCCTTACCCACAAGGGAGATATTGCAAGCGAATCAAAGGCTGCCGTAGCGGGAGGAGTTACTTCTTTCATGGAGATGCCAAATACCCTTCCGCAAACCTTGACCATTGAGCTTCTGGAAAAGAAATTTAAAAGAGCTTCGGAAGTTTCACCCGCCAATTATTCGTTTTACATGGGAGCTTCCAACGATAATCTGGCTGAACTGAAACGCGTCGATCCGTCTGTAACCTGTGGCATTAAGGTATTCATGGGGTCTTCCACAGGAGACATGCTGGTGGATGATCCGGAAGCCCTGGCCCGCATTTTCTCACTGAAAAATATTCTGATTGCCACTCACTGCGAAGACGAGCAGATCATACGGCATAATGCCGAATTGTACAGAATACGCTTCGGGGAAAATGTTCCTGTTCGATACCACCCGTCCATCCGAAGCGAAGAAGCCTGTTTTAAATCCACACGCCTTGCCATAGACCTTGCACGCAAGCATGGTACCCGCCTGCACATTCTCCATTTATCCACAGCACGCGAGCTGAATCTGCTTGATCCTTCTCCGGCCTCAGAAGATAAGCGGATAACTGCCGAGGCATGTGTTCATCACCTCTGGTTCAGCCAGGACGATTATGACCGGCTGGGAACCAAAATTAAATGGAATCCGGCAATCAAGACTACCTATGACAGACAGGCTTTAGTTAACGGCCTCACCAACAATCTGATAGACGTTGTGGCCACCGATCATGCCCCGCATACTCTGGCTGAAAAAGAAAATCCCTATTTCACCTGCCCCTCCGGTGGGCCCCTGGTGCAACACAGCCTGCAAATGATGATTGAATTGTCACAAAGGGGCCTGTTCCCGTTAACAACCGTTTCCGAAAAAATGGCTCATGCGCCGGCCCGGCTCTTTGGCATCGACCGGCGGGGTTTCATCCGCAAAGGATATTATGCCGACCTGGTCCTGGTCAATCTGAATAAACCCCACCTTGTTACAGTAGATACCTTATTATATAAATGCAGCTGGTCCCCTCTGGAAGGAGTCCGCTTCGGATCTTCGGTTGTCCATACCTTTGTCAACGGAAACCTGGTTTATGACGGAAAAAATGTAACTGACACTTACAGGGGCATGCCATTGCGTTTCAACCGGTAGGCAGTGAGCGGTTAGCCCCTCCGGCAGATTTATGTTTTCACTTTGAACTTACAGGCAAAATTGATTGCACCGGTATGGAAGGCGACTCCTCCAGCGATATCATGGCATTCATTAATCTCAATTCGGAAAAGAATTTCAGATCACCGGCAGTGATCCTTGCTGTGCTAATCATTCCCCGCTCCAGGTAAAAACGACGTCGAACCCCTTCCAGCAAAGGTTCTTCGGGAGTTATCCAGCAACTGCCGTCGTAAAAAGCAACATTGGCATAGGTTGTATCCGTAACCAGTCCATTCTTTATTATCAGAACATCATCACAATCACCCCGCAAAGCATAAAGGTTCTCCAGTTGACGGCGGTCAGCAAACTTGTAATTGTAGGTAATGGTATCGGATTCGACCATTTGAAGCGATTGGACCCGTTTCATCCTGTACATGCTGTAATCAATCTGTTCCACACACTTTCCGTACCAAATTCTGCATTTAACAATTCCTTTCGTGAATTCCTCAGGGGGCAGAATACAGTCTTTCAGATTCAGCACTTCTGTAATCCCAAACAGCTCTTTCAATGACCGGTTAACCCTATCCTGATGAAGATGCAACAGGGAAGGCTCTCCATGATCAAGCCGGATGGTTTCAAGCAACAGGAACATACACTTTGTCAATCATTTCCTTATACTCCTGGCGGGGATCGCTGTAGGCCGTAATTCCTCCTCCGCTTTTAAAAAGATATCCTTGCGGAGTCTGCTCAATAAACCGGATCATTACGGCCGAATTTACCTCCGATCCGTCAAAAATACCAAAAACACCCGTATAATAGCCCCGTTCATAGACTTCTGCCTCCCGGATTATTTCAAGGGTTTTGGCCTTTGGGGCACCGGTTACTGAACCGGCCGGCAGTATGGCTTTAAATATATCTCCCAGATGCTCGTGGTAATTGGGAAAAAGTCTCCCGCTTATTTCAGAACTTACCTGAATCAGTTGTTTTTCATGAGTTGTAATTATTTCGCGGTAAGCAAAGCGTTCTAAAGATACGTCGTCAGCAATCTGCGACAGGTCATTTCTGATCAAATCAACAATAGTATGATGTTCAGCCTGTTCCTTAATGCTTCCCAGTATCTTCTCAGCCTCTTCCGGATCAGAAGCATCGGCAGTACCTTTCATCGGATAGGAATATATCCGGCCATCTTTTATACGTACAAAAACCTCAGGCGAAAACACAGTGAAACGGCCGGGAACCAGTAATCTGAAGCGGGCCCTGGCCAGATGAAACAGTTCCTCTAATGCATGGGATGATTCCAGAGGTGTCGGGAACGTCAGATTCACCAGATAGGAGTTACCTTTCAGCAAATGTTCCATTACTTTCCGGAAGGATTTCCGGTAGGTTGAAAACGAAACAGGTTTCTTTTTAAGAATCAGCTCCTTTTTTTCGGTATAAAATTCCGACTTCACATTGGTATTCCCTTCCATACTGTAAAGTATCCCTGTGGCTTCGATCCGATCAAGAGGAACCAAAACAGGTTCCCTGCACTCAAAATCAAGGATAAACAGAAACGGTATCCGTTTTTTGCCGAACCGGTTCATTTCTTCAAAACATCGGCCGGAAGAGGAAATCACATATTCAGACCAATCCAAAATCATTTTTCATCCTTTCAAACAAATCCCGGCAACAATAATAAGTAGTTTTGGTGACAGAAAACCACTGAAACATTATTGCCTGGGTTTTTTAACCTCAGTTGATTGATTGCGTACTTCTGTTTATTTTTGAATCGACGGCAGCAAAAACAGCCATAAATGAAGATACTCAGACCTCTGGCCAATCCGGAAAAGGAAAATTCCTTTTCGGTGAAATGGAGAAAAAGGCGATTTGCTTTATTCACACAATTGCTTTCCGGCCTCACGCCTCCAGTAAGAATTCTGGATGTTGGCGGGACAGAGTACTTCTGGAGAAATGTCCGTTTTGTTCCCGAATCGGATACATCCATCGTACTGCTCAACCTTTATGAAATCGATGTGACCCTTCCCTGGATCTCCAGTGTGGTAGGAAACGGCATGGATCTTAGCCGATATGGCGACGGTGAATTTGACATAGTGTTTTCCAATTCGGTTATTGAACATCTTGGCAGTTGGGAAAACCAGCTGAAAATGGCTTCTGAAATCCGGCGCGTTGGCAAACACTATTTTGTGCAAACGCCCAACCTGTATTTTCCCATTGAGCCCCATTTCCTCTTTCCGTTTTTTCATTTTCTTCCCCATAGCTGCCGGGTATGGATCGTAAGAAATTTCGACACCGGCTGGTTTGACAGAATACCTGACAAAAACCTTGCTGAGGCTGCAGTGAAAGAAATCCGCCTGTTGTCGAAAAAGGATCTGCAGCGCCTTTTCCCTGAAAGTACCATCTACAGCGAAAAAGTACTGGGGATGACGAAATCGTTTGTAGCGCTGAAGTGATTTGTTTTTCAGGTACTCACCCCAGATCCTTTACCACCATCTGAATGGTCCTTTTACTTCGCTGTTCAAGAATGAGATCCTTGTTTACCAACACCCTTTTTATGGTACTGTCGTCATAATACCGGATGGTAATCAGTTCAAGGCCGGTATCAAAAGAAACCTTGAAATCCTGCCGAAGATCGTTCAGCAAATTAGGAATACGGGTCTGGTCATTGTTCACGCATACCTGAAAACTAACCGCCGAATTCTGCATAAGGTTGATTTTCATACCATGCTTTGAAAAATACCCGAAAATGGTTCTTAGCTTGTCTTCAGCAATAAAGGAAAAATCAAGAGGCGAAATATGGATAAGAACCTGGTCCATCTTAAAAATGAAGGATGGGGTGAGCGATTCATAAGACACATCGCCGATGATGGTTCCCGGGTCCTTGGGGTTCAGGAAGGATTTGACATGAAGTCGTATGTTCTTGTTCTGGAGGGGTTTTATTGTCTTGGGATGGATCACTGTAGCCCCGTAATATGCCAGCTCAATGGCATCAAGGTAGGAAAGCTGATCGAGCCGCACACAGTTGTCAAACCATTTCGGATCGGCATTCAGCACTCCCGGAACATCCTTCCATATGGTTACACTTTCGGCATCCAGTATATAGGCCAGAATAGCAGCGGTATAATCCGACCCTTCCCTGCCAAGTGTTGTGGTAAGGTTATTTATGGTTGAACCAATAAAACCCTGCGTGAGAAGGATCTGCTCACTGTTGGGAGCAAAGGCTTTTTTGACAAGATTTGTTGAAAGTTCCCAGTCGACTACGGCTTCCCTGTAAGTATTATCTGTTTTCAGACATTTTCTGATGTCTACCCAGCGCGTTTTAATGCCTGCTTCATTCAGATAAGCCGCCACTATTTTGGTAGAGATGATTTCTCCGTAACTGACTATCTGATCGTAATCGAAATCAAAATTCAACGAAGGCTGTTTGCGCAATATTCCTGCCAGTTCTTCAAAAAGCAGATCAAATTCCTGGCGGAAAGGATGTTTTTCTTCAGGAAACAGGCCGGCAACAATCTGTGAATGGTAGTCTTTAACTTTTGCAAATGCCCCGGAATAGTCTTTCTCATTGAAAAAAAGCCGGGCAACTTCTTCGAGGGCATTGGTTGTCTTGCCCATAGCAGAAACAACCACAGTCAGTGGCCCGTGTTCCCTTTGCTGACGCAGAATTTCGGCCATATTTTTCACTGCTTCGGCACTGTTGACTGAAGCACCGCCAAACTTAAAAACCCGCATGTCGATTCAGATTAAAATTGCACCAAAAGTATAAAATTGATAATAAATGCCATATAAGGAAAGTTTGGCTGGTTTGTGATTATTTGGTTAATTTTGCCGCTATGACTTCTGGCGGCAAAGCTTCTGAATTTCTGCTTACCCTTTATGATGGTCATCCCAATACAAAAGAACTTGTTGAGGACCTTATAAAGGAAAACAAAGGGAAATTCTGGCTGAAAGGCCTCTCCGGATCATCTTCTGCTCTCGTAGCCTCATCGGTTGTGAGGCATACGGACGGAATATTCTTTTTTCTGTTTCCTGAAAATGAAGAAGCGGCTTATTTTTATAACGATCTTGTTCAGGCAGGGATTCAGAATATTTTCTTTTTCCCTTCCTCCTTCAGGGCGCTCAAGTACTCACGGGAAAAAGACCCGGCCAACACTATACTGAGGACGGAAGCCATTCGCGCTGTCAACGGATTCCAGGGGACCGGAAGCCTGTGTATTGTATCATACTCCGAAGCAATTGCCGAGCCCATCATCTCGAAAGACACGCTGGTCAAAAACACCTTCCGGATTGAACGAGGCAACAGGCTCTCCATTTCTTTCCTTGATGAAATCCTGCACAGCTTTCATTTTGAAAGGGTTGAATTTGTCTATGAACCCGGCCAGTATGCCATCAGGGGCAGCCTTGTTGATATCTTCTCCTACGCATCCGATCAGCCGTTCCGTATTGACTTTTTTGGCGATGAGGTTGATTCAATCCGCACTTTCGATGTAGAAACCCAATTATCGGTGGAACAGAAAGAGTCGGTGGAACTCATTCCCGACCTTGCTGTTCTGCAGGGAAATGTTGCTTCCATTCTCCGGCAGCCGGAAACGAAAGCCAGAGTGTGGGCAGGTGATTTACCCCTTATTGCGGAACATTTCAGAACCCTCTCGGGGAAACCTGTCCAGCCCGAAGATCCAGGCAATTTACTGACCTATACCGATGCAGAAACCCTGCTGAACCAGCTCACAAACCTTGATGTTATAGAAACCGGCCTTCAGGCTGTTTTCTCAGGAAAAATTTTCACTTTTTCCACTCAGCCTCAGCCGGTATTCAGAAAAAACTTTGACCTGCTGGTCAGCTATCTGGAAGAAAATGAACTGAACGGTATCAGTACGTATCTGCTGGCAGAAAACCCTGCACAGGAAAGCCGGCTTGCCGAAATTATAAGAAATCTGAAACCCTTTCTGCATCCGCGGTTTGAAATTGTTTCCCTGCACGAAGGGTTTACCGACAATGACCTTCGCATAAGCCTTTTTACTGATCACCAGATATTTGACCGTTATCACAAATACCATATCAAAGGGCTGTTTCGCAAAAGCGAACAAATTACCCTCCAGGAACTTATGGCATTGCAGCCGGGTGATTATGTAGTGCATATTGATCACGGAATAGGAAAATTTGCCGGTCTGCAGAAAATTGAAGTAAACGGAAGGATGCAGGAAGCCCTCAGGCTGGTTTATAAAGACAACGATATTCTCTTTGTCAATATCCACTCCCTTCATAAGATATCAAAATATAAGGGGAAGGAAGGTACTGAGCCTGCCCTTCACAAACTGGGAAGCGGAGTATGGAACAAAACAAAACAAAACACAAAAAGAAAAGTCAAAGACATTGCCCGGGAACTCATTGCACTCTATGCAAAAAGGCTTGCGGCACCCGGTTTTGCCTATTCACCTGATTCCTATCTTCAGAAAGAACTGGAAGCATCTTTTATCTATGAAGATACTCCGGATCAGTTGAAAGCCACTGAAGCCGTGAAGGCAGGAATGGAAGCTCCCCATCCTATGGATATGCTCGTATGCGGAGATGTAGGATTTGGAAAGACAGAAATTGCCATCCGGGCAGCCTTTAAGGCCGTTGCCGACAACAAGCAGGTTGCCATGCTTGTTCCCACTACCATCCTGGCCCTTCAGCATTACAAAACCTTTTCGGAACGGCTGAAAGATTTTCCCTGTTCCATTGATTACATTACCCGCTTCAGGAAGCCGGCCGACCAGAAGAACATACTGAAACGACTGGCTGAAGGCAAACTGGACATAGTTATCGGCACCCATAAACTGGTAGGAAAGGAAGTAAAATTCAGGGATCTTGGATTGCTGATCATTGACGAAGAACAGAAATTCGGTGTAGCCGTGAAGGAAAAGCTGAAGCAACTGCGCCTCAACGTTGATACCATCACCCTCACAGCCACTCCCATTCCCCGCACTTTGCAGTTTTCCCTCATGGGTGCCCGCGATCTGGCCATCATCAACACTCCGCCGCCCAACCGACATCCCATCCACACCGAACTGCATGTTTTTGATGAAGACGTAATACGGGACGCTATCTTATATGAGGTTTCCCGCTATGGCCAGGTATTTTTTATCCACAACCGCATTCAGAATATTTTTGACATTCAGAATCTGATCAGCAGAATCTGCCCGCAGGTAAAAACTGTGGTAGCCCACGGGCAGATGGACGGTACCCAGCTTGAACGCATTATGACCGATTTTGTGAGTGGCGATTATGATGTCCTCATCTCCACATCGATCATCGAATCAGGTCTTGATATTCCCAATGCCAATACCATTATCATCAATAATGCACACCAGTTTGGGCTTGCAGACCTTCACCAGTTGCGCGGCAGGGTAGGCCGTTCAAACCGGAAAGCATACTGCTACCTGCTGGCACCTCCATTGTCGTCATTAACGGGAGAAGCCCGCCGCCGGCTTAAAGCAATTGCTGAAAATACTGACCTGGGAAGCGGATTCAACATCGCTATGCAGGATCTTGACATTCGCGGAGCAGGAAATCTTCTTGGGGCCGAACAAAGCGGATTTATTACTGAAATCGGATTCGAAACCTACCAGAAAATTCTTACGGAAGCAATGCAGGAACTCCGCGAGGAAGAATTCGGGGAACTTTTTGCCGATCAATCCCCTTCGGCTTCCGCCGGAAGAAAAAAGATATATGTTTCTGATTGCCAGATTGATACCGATCTTGAACTGCACTTCCCTGAGCAGTATATTCCCAATGCCGCTGAACGGATACGGCTATACCGTGAACTTGACACCATCCAGGATGAAGTTTCCCTCGAGAATTTCCGAAACGTTCTTATTGACCGTTTCGGACCCCTGCCCGAATCCGCAAACGGTTTGCTCGATATAGTAAGGCTCCGGTGGGCTGCCCAGGAACTCGGGTTTGAAAAACTGGTGCTTCGTGAAGGGAAACTGCTGGTGTACTTTCTCTCAAATCCGCTTTCTCCTTATTACAGTTCGGAAACGTTCCAGGAAGTACTGCAATTTGTCCAGAAACACCCTGAACGGATCAGGATGAAAGAAGCAAAAGAAAAACTGTCCATGATTATAGACCAGGTATCTTCCACCACCGATGCACTGGGGGTACTTGATATGATGAGACCGGTAAAGCTGCCGATTGAGGTTACTTCCGGGCAGTAGAACAAATTCCTCCTTCCAGGTCATTTGTTGCTTTATACCGGATCAAGCATCAGAAGATCAACCGTAACTTTATTAACCCCTTATTTTTTCTTCAATTCCTGTTTCAGTGCATCCAGTTCTGCTTTCAGTTCCCTGTATTCACTCACCTGCTGCCGGAGTTCCTCAATCTGATACTGCTGTTGTTTTATTGCTTCCAGCAGAATTGCTGTCATGGAAGGATAATCAAGCGAGTACATCCCGTTACTGCTTTTATTGACCACCTCAGGAAGATAAGGTTCCACTTCCTGGGCTATAAAGCCTATGTGTCTTTTATGATCAAATTTCGATTTATCGATCCACTGGAATTCAACTCCTCTCAGGTGCATAACCGTTTCGAGGGCATGCCCTATGGTTTGCACCGACTCCTTAAGACGATAATCGCTGAGAGCAGACCAGTTGAACAAACCAGCCGATTTTCCGTTCACAAAAAATACTACGGAATCATTGGTGCGGTCGGCTCCGTTTCCGTTAATTACCACAAAAGGGAAAAGCGCACCAAAATCACCGTAAATCAATGGTTTTGACGTATTGCTGTTGGCAATGTAGAGTTTATTGGAACCGGTTTCGTAAGATCCTGCATTGTACCCTATAAAAATATTTCCGTTCCCTGTAGAACTTTGTCCGGCTCCGTAACCAAGCAATACGTTATTGCTTCCGATATTTCCGTATCCGCTGTATCCGCCTACACACACATTATAGTTTCCCAATGTTGCGCCAGACCCGCTATTATACCCCAAAAATGTATTCCCCCGGCCGGCAGTAAGCTGGTAACCACTGCTGGCTCCCAGAAATGTGTTCTGCTGCCCGGTAGAATTGTTCCATCCGGAATTAAAGCCCAGAAAAGTATTGTCGGAGCCCGAGGTATTGTTCCAGCCCGATTCCTTGCCGACAAAAACATTCCGGTACCCGTTCACATTGAAATATCCGGCATATTCACCAACAAATATGTTGGCACTCCCGATAGTATTATTATATCCACTGCTTCGTCCGATGAAGCAGTTGACAGAGCCGGTTGTGTTGTTTAGGCCGCTGGAATGCCCGATAAAAATATTGTAGGAACCGGCATATGGGTCACTTTCAGAACCTGTGTTCCGGTACCCGGCCAGATTGCCGATAAACACATTGTAACTGCCTGTTGCATTGGAATATCCGGCCTGGTAACCAAGGAAAATATTTGAATTTCCCGCTCCGGTATTGGCCCCGGCTTCATACCCCATAAACGAATTGTAAAGTCCTTCTTTAAGTTTCAGGCCGGCACGATGTCCAATGGCATAGTTTTCGGGCGTAAGTTTCATATATTTCTGCGGGTTTGTTCCGATATTTCCGACTGCAAAACCGTTTACCGGGTCAGCTGTAAATACGCGGGTGCTGTCGCGGGTAATCCGCAGGTATTCTTCGGGCAAACCCTTCCCTGCTCCCCTTCCCCCCACGGCAAATCCCCCTCTCCCTCCTTTACCTGAGCCGGAACTCAGATAAATACCTACACTGTCGGGGGTAACTTTAAAGATGTCTTCCACCATTGTCCCTTTCCCTGCTCTTCTGCCACCTACGGCAAAACCACCGCGACCTCCCTTACCCTCTTCATTCACAATAACCTGAACTCCATCTTCATAAACGGCAAATACGGTATTTCCATTCCGGTCCTTCACTTCAAACAATGCTGAATCAGAGGGATAGCCTGGCGTCCCTTTAATTTCAACCTTAGGTTTGTTGGCTCCCTGTTCAGCATAGAGAGCATAAGGAACACTGAGTATTTCAGAAATTCCGGCTTCTTTCCAGTTTCCGGTTCCATCCAGATCAACATCTACCTTTAGAAAATGCTTTGAACCACCCCAGGATATCGTGTCCAGAGCCCCGATTACCGGTGTGCCTTTTCCAACTGACAGGGATACAATACCGAAACTGTTTGTCGTATTCTGTTGTTCTTCACAATAGACAACAGGTCCTGATTCGGAACTCGCCAGAATAGAGATTCTCATACCAATCAGACGGTCGGGAACCGGCATTCCGCTGGCATCCCTTATAACCGCCTGGTACCTGAAACCTTTCGGTGCCTGAGCATATAAATGCCCGACTAAGCTCATCAGAGCCGTCAGATAAAAAAGGAGTTTTTTCATACGCATCAGAATTATCAAACCAAAATTACAATATTTCTTTCTGGCAGGCAATAATTGGAGGTTAATTTTCAAATAATCATATATTTGCATCCGTTTTCCATTAAATTCGCCTTCACCTTTTGAACCTGACCATCGATATAGGGAATACACTGGCTAAATTGTCAGTAATTGACAACACCAACGTATTGTTTTCGGATTCTGCTCCTGAAATTAACCAGGTAATGCTGGCGAATCTTTTAACACGCTATCCCTCGCTCCAACGCGCTATATGGGTTTCGGTGCGGAAGGAGTTTCCTCCCTCCTGGCTGGATTTTTTGCGCGGTCGTCTTTCCTTTGTTATGGAACTCACCTCGCGCACCCCCCTTCCTGTAAAGATCAGCTATAAGACCCCCGAAACCCTTGGTATGGACAGGGTGGCAGCTGTTTGTGGCGCCCAAAGGATTTATCCGGGAAAGAATGTACTGGTTATTGATGCCGGAACCGCAATTACTTATGAATTTCTTTCCCGCACAGGCGAGTATCGTGGCGGAAATATTTCACCCGGCATTTCGATGAGGTTTCGTGCCCTTCATGAGTTTACCAACCGGCTTCCTCTTGTGGAAGAGACGTATGACTTCCTGCCGGCAGGAACGTCAACGCAGGAAGCCATTGCCTCCGGCGTTCTCCGGGGAACGCTGGCCGAAGTCAATGAGTATGTAAACACCTTTTATCAGGAGAATCCAGATGGCATTGTAATATTAACAGGAGGAGACGCTATTTTTTTTGGTAGAAATTTAAAAAGTACCATCTTTGTAAACCCAAATTTAATACATGTTGGTCTTGAGGCGATTCTGGAATTTAATGCTGAAGCGCATTAGAACATTTTTACCATTGATTTTTTCAGTTTACAGTGTTTGTCTTTTCGGACAGATCACAGTAAATTCCGTATATTCCCGTTACGGGCTCGGAGATCTTGAGCGACCCGCTACCGGACAAAGCACCGGACTGGGCGGGGCGGGGCTGGCTCTGCGGACACCCAATCTGATCAATTTCCTTAATCCTGCCGCTTATAGCACTCAGGACACCAATTCCTTCATTTTTGATGTCGGCCTCCGGACACGTTACCACATTTACTCATCTCCGGAAAAGGAACAAACCTTCAGAACCATTAATATCGATCACCTGGCCGCCGGATTCCCCGTAACACGCTGGTTAAAATTCCAGGCCGGACTTGTTCCGTATTCCTCCGTAGGCTATCTAGTAAAAAACAACAAAGAGCAAGTGCCTGTTTCCAATGAGCCGGTGGATTACTATTTTACCGGTTCGGGCGGAATCAACAAAGCCTACCTCGGATTCAGCACGGAACTGTTCCGCCATATTGCCGTGGGGGCCAATGCTTCGTACTTGTTCGGAACCCTGCTGTACTCCAGTGAAATCGACTTCCCTAATGATGTGTACTATTTTAATACCATGGATGAGAACAGGATGACCCTGCGAAATTTCACCTTTCAGTACGGAGCCCAGGTATACGACACCCTGTTCCCCGGCGTTTTTGTCACTGCCGGCGGTATTTACCAGCCTCAGGTTACCATGAACGTTACCACAAGCCGGTATGTTTATAATTTCCCCGGCACAGGAAATTCGCAGAATCCTCTTGACACAATCTTTTATGCTGATGATTCCCGCGGTAAGGTAACCATGCCTCCTCTCTGGGGAGCAGGAATCAGTTTTCAGACAAAGCGCTTGCTTGTTACACTGGATTATTCTGAACAGGACTGGTCAAAGGCTCTGTTTCTTGGCAAAAAAGACAGCCTTCGCAATAACAGGCAAATTGCCGGAGGAATTGAGTTTACCCCTAACCGGAACGCCCTTCAGGGCTATCTGAACCGGGTTCGTTACAGATTGGGCGGCCACTATGCTGATACATATCTGAAACTAAGAGGGGAACCCATAACAGAGTTTGGCATAACTTTTGGACTAGGTTTACCGTACAGAAATACAAAAACCATGTTCAATCTTGGATTTGAATACGGACAACGCGGCACTCACGCACAGAATCTCATCCGGGAAAACTATTTTATGATGAATCTGAGCATTTCTTTTTACGATTACTGGTTTATTAAACGCAAATTTGACTAAATGCATACTGTTATGAAAAGGTTGGGCTTACATTATTTCGGATTGCTTGCCGTTCTTCTGATGACTGCTTTACCTCTTTCTGCTCAGGAAGAAAAAGAAGCAGGGGCTCCGGGAAGATTCGGAACAGGCCAGGACAGCATCGATTGCCTCAAAAACCTTTCCCTTTACAGGGAATATGCACGGCACAGGAATTATAAAGATGCTCTTCCCTCCTGGCGCTGGGTTTATAATAACTGCCCCCAGGCAAGTAAGAACATTTACATCGACGGCGTAAATATGTTCCGGTTCTTTATCGAAAACGAGAAGAATCCTGACATAAAGGAAAAATACATCGATACCCTGATGATGATTTACGACAAACGTATGGAAATGTTTGGCGAAAGAGGTTACGTGCTGGGGCGCAAAGGAGTTGACCTGCTTCGCTACCGCAGGGATGAACAAAAATACATTCAGGAAGGATATGATATTCTTGGCGAATCAGTCAAACTGCTAAAGGCAAATACTTCTCCGGCAACATTTGCTACCTATTTTACGGCAACCCTGAGTTTGTACAAGCTCAACGCTCTCTCAGCTGATCAGGTGCTTTCCAACTGGGCTTTCATCATGCCTCTGATGGAACAGGCATCACAGAAGAATCCGAAGGATACGGTCATTACATCCGTCCGTGATGCCATCATGTTCAATTTTGTGAACAGCGGAGCTGCTACCGTTGAATCCCTTACCAAATACTACGAACCTCTTATCAAATCCCGGCCGGATGATGTCAAACTCCTGAAAGAAGCTACATCTGCCTTTTCTGCCATTAAGGAAGAAGAAGCTCCGCTGAATGTGCAGGCATCCGAACTGCTCTACAATAAAGAACCTTCAGCTGAATCAGCGTACAAACTTGCCAAGGTTTTCTACAAGCAGCAGAAATACGACAAAGCAGCCAGATATTACCAGGAAGCTATCAATAACGATAGCAATAATGAAAACAAGGCACGGTACTATTATGAACTTGCCATGGTAAATTACAACCAGAATAATTACAGCCTTGCCCGTACCAATGCCCGGACAGCCAGCCAGCTGAAAGGGAACTGGGCCGATCCCTATATCCTGGTGGCAACTCTCTATGCTGCAAGTTCCGACATATGCGGAGGAAACGAATTCGAAAAGAAAGCCGTATTCTGGGTTGCCGTCGACGAACTGATTAAAGCAAAAAATGCCGATCCATCGGCTGCTGATAAAATCAATGATCTCCTGGGCCAGTATTCAGCAAGATTCCCCAATACCGAAGAAGCTTTCTTCAATGGATATACCGACGGA